>JBBABK010000187.1:0-4507 GCA_041657685.1 Phycisphaerae bacterium
AACCGGCAACAACACCGTTCTCAAAATTTTATACTGGGCCAAAGATAATAACAATTCCGACCCGAAAGTCCGCTATCAGGCTACCGAGGCAATCGCAAAACTCGGCGACGAGACAATAGTTCCGAAAATCTGGACAATGCTCGTCAGCAAGTTCGTGGAAGCCAAAATGATTGGTATATACGCAATGGGCGCGCTCGGCACACCGCAGGCGAAAGAGGTGCTGTTTACAAAACTCGATGATGATATTCTCGAAGTCCGGCTTGCAGCCGCCGAGCAGCTCGCCTCACTCGGTGACAATTCCGGCGAACAGGCAGTGCTGAGTGTTTTTCAGGATAAGCTTACAGCCGACCTCGACCAGCAGGCTCAGGAAAGGGTGTTGGTGCTGACCGCCCTTGCAATCGGTAAATTAAATACTCCGGATACGATTAGCTATTTGCCCAAACTTATTGACAGTGATTCTATGGTAATCAGGCTGGCTTCGGCGCAGGCCGTGCTTGAGGCGTTAAACTCTGACCGTTGATTAGAACCGCTTTTAAACAGGTATTTGGATGATGATTATAAGACCATATTTTGGCAGGGAAAGCGTGCTTTGCCAGCTTGTGTATTTTACCAGATTTAACTTGACCAAACGGCCCTAAACCCATAAAATATATAGACGATAACCCCGTGAATTGCTAAGCTGGGTGGGGTGGGGTTTTCCTCTTTGCGTTAGCGCAAATTTGGGGCGGCCCGGATGAAGAAGCATATTAGTATCACTTGTTTTGAAAGGAACCTGTTTTGAGTCCGCTCACGAAGATTCTAATTGTCTTACTTACGTTCGCCTCCGTGGTTTTATGTGCGTTCGTGGTCAGTTATGTTGCGAGTGCTGATAATTACAGAGGCGAGGCCGAAAATTATAAGCTGGAGCTTCAGCAGACAAGTCAGCAGACACAAACTGCCAATAAACAGCTCGAACAGGCAAAGGCTCAATTCGAGCAAAGAGAGCAGCAGCTGCAAAAACAGCTTGCCGATATCAAAAATCAATCAACCAATACTGAAACCGAATTTACCAGGCAAAAGGCTGAGGTGGCAAGACTGCTGGATGAAGCCAATAAATGGACCGCCCTCGCGGAAAGCTTCAAACAGGCTGAGCAGGAACAAAGACAGCTCCTGCAAAATGCCCAGGCTGAACTGGATAAAGCCAGGTCGGAATCTGTCAGATTGAAAAAAGAGCTTGACGAAACATCAGTCGCGCTGCTCGAAAGAGACGCTGTTGTTGAAAATCTGCAGGGTAAAGTCAAAGCTCTCGAAGAACAGAATTATGAATTACAAAGCAGGCTCAATCAGCCGCTTAAAGCTCTCGGTCAACAGGCGACGATGCCTGCTCCCGTTACTGTTCCGAAGGGAGCGCCCGCACCACGAAGCGCGGTTCCTTCAACGCAGCCCGTAACGAACATTAACATCAAAGGGCTTGTTACCGGCATTGATATTAAAAATTCGATGGCTTCGGTTTCAGTGGGAATGGCTGACGGTGTATCGAAAGGTATGAGATTTCACGTCATCAGGGGCGACGATTTTATTTGTGATGTACTGATTACAAACGTTGATACGGACCGCTCGGTCGGCGTGCTCGAACTCGTTCAGCAGACCCCCATGGTTGGTGACACAGTTTCGACTAATTTTTAAATCTTCGTTCGGAGAGGATTTTTTAAAAATAAATTGAGGTTTTTCTAAATGGCTCTACAACAGACAGCCGCAAGCAATATCACACCTCCAAGCAATCTCTACACAGTGATTCTCGGCGTAGCGTTCGCTATGACTTTCGCAACTTTGTGCTACGTTGTTTATATGTGTTATGTGCAGTATGGAGCGATACTGCCCCCGCAGTAACCGATTGACTATTGACATTGTCCGCATATCGTATATAACGTAGTCAATTGTTACGTCAGAAGGGAGTCTATCTTGCTATTGGACTCAATATTAGGCTGGTTCAGCACGGATATGGGTATAGATTTAGGTACCTGTACCACGCTGGTCTGCGTCCGCGGCAAAGGCATAGTTCTTAACGAACCGTCTGTGGTTGCCGTACGCAAAGGTACCAATATCGTCCTCAATAACGGCGAGGCAGTCGGTCTGGTCGCCCGCGAAATGCTCGGCAAAACCCCCGGCTCAATCAGCGCGATTCGCCCGCTAAAAGACGGCGTAATCAGCGATTTTGAGATTACCGAGGCGATGTTAGGCTATTTTATTCGCAAAGTGCACGGCCGAGGCGGAAAGCTCGTTCGCCCGCGGGTAGTCATTTCAGTGCCCAGCGGAATTACAGCCGTCGAGCGCAGGGCCGTTATCGATAGTGCCGAGCGGGCCGGCGCCCGTAAGGTGTATCTTGTCGATGAACCGATGGCGGCCGGTATGGGAGCGGGGCTGCCGATTATTGACCCGACCGCGTCGATGATTGTCGATATCGGCGGGGGCACCACCGAAGTAGCGATTATGAGCCTCGGTGACATCGCCACCTGCGAATCGATACGCATCGGCGGCGACGATATGGACGAGGCGATTATAAATCATCTAAAACGCACTTATAATCTGTTAATCGGCGAGACGAGGGCTGAAAAAGTAAAAATCCAAATCGGCTCAGCCGCTCCGCTCGAAGAGGAACTGACGATGGAAGTAGCGGGGCGGGACACGATTTCGGGTCTGCCTCGCAAAATTGTGATTACCAGTGAAGAAATTCGCGAAGCGCTGAAAGAGCCGATAGCCGCGATTATCGACGCGGTTACAAGGACGCTCGAAAAGGCGGCTCCGGAACTGGCGGCCGATTTAATCGATAACGGCATCCATATCTGCGGAGGCGGCGCGCTTCTGCGCGGTATGGATAAAGTGCTGGCGAACGCCACGGGCCTGCGGGTGGAAAGAGTCGAAGACCCGCTAAGTGCCGTCGCAAAAGGGACGGCTATTTATCTCGAAAATCTGGAGCTGCTAAAAGAGACGATGGACCATAGTGACTACGGCTGGGAATAAAACAGGCCGATAGTTGGAACGATTGAGGGTGAACGGGCGTTGTGAAGGAACACAAATTTGCCTGTTGATGTTGTGAAGGACCACAAGGTAAATGGCACGGAAGCAAAACAGGGTGTCGAATAGGATGCTGCTGGTCCGGCTGACCTTGGCGGGGGGGATTTTGCTGCTCACTCCGCAGAGAATCACGAGCAAATTTCAGGGCGCCTTTACGCACACATTTCGGTTTCCTCTCAAGCTCGGCAGGAGCATTACGCTTTCAGCGCGAATGCCTGATTCTAACGATTATTCCCACTACAGGACAGTCGAACAGTACGAAAACCATATTGCAAATCTTGCGGCCGAGCTTGAGCAGAAAAATAAACAGATTGAAACGCTCGCCGGCATAAGATATCGACACAGCGAACTTTCCGGCGCTTCATTGGTAATGGCGGATATTATAACCGCCAATCTCGCCGGTGCGCGTAACGAGCTTTTGATAAATCGCGGGCAGGAAGACGGACTTGAAGTGAATCAGTTCGTCCTCGCGGAAAATTGTATAATCGGAACCGTAACTTATGTGTGGGACCGTCAGGCGAGAATAAGTCTTATAACGGATTCTTCATCCCGGCTGGCGGTGAAAATCAATGGGATGGAAAAACCGGTATGGATGTTCGGCACCGGCGACGGCCAGGCCGTTATACGCTGGGCGAAATTGGAATCGGCGGCAGGACAAAACGTGATGGTTCAGCCGAGCCCCGGTTTTCTTGACAGCCCGATGGTAGCGGGGCGGGTCGCGCAGGCAGAACGAAACGAACAGAACGCGCTGCTGTGGGATATCACGGTCACGCCGGCCTGCGATATCCAGATGCTGCCGTCTGTTATGGTTATAGTGAACAATCCCGCTAAATAATTTAAGGCGGCTTAATGCATTGGCTCAGGTTTGTCGCATTATTATTGGTTTCCACACTGCTGCAGGCCGATTTGCTCAATTCAATTGCGGTTGCGTCAATCAAACCAAATCTGCTCCTGATACTGCTGGTTTTTTTCGCGATTTTCTGTGAGCCGTACGACGCGATTATTGCATCTTTCGCAATCGGTTTTGCCGCCGATTTAATCGGCCAGTCAATGGGGCCGATGACTTTGAGTTTTGGTTTGCTTGGCACGAGCCTGTGCTATTTGAGCAAAGCCATATCACTGCGGCGGATGCCGTTTCAGGCGGCTGCGATTTTTTTAATAGGATTTATGACGGCGTTGTTCGCGTATCTGCTCAGCGGCCTGCAGGAGCAGCCGGCTTATCAGAACACTTTAGGCGTATTGTTCGCAACGCCTTTGTACTCAGGCGTCGTCGGGCCGTTTTTGTTTCTGCCTTTAGCCTGGTGGATGCAGATAAAAATTCAACGCACCGGCCGAGGTCGGCGGCGTTAAAATGATTTTTCGCTTGTTATGTATCATCAGAGAGTAAAAATTTTCGCGATTATAGTGACTGCGGTGCTCGCTGTTTGCGTCGTTCGCCTTGCGCGTATGCAGC
>JBBABK010000188.1:0-4492 GCA_041657685.1 Phycisphaerae bacterium
AGCGAAGCAAGCTCGAGCATTTCGTCGTAGCTGATTTGTTTCATCTTGACGGCATCGGTGAAAATTCGCGGGTCGGTGGTGTACACGCCGTCGACATCGGTATAAATTTCGCATTCTTTGGCCTTGAGGGCAGCGGCGAGCGCGACAGCGCTTGTATCGGAGCCCCCGCGGCCGAGGGTGGTGACATTACCTTTGTCATCAATGCCCTGAAAACCTGCGATTAGTACAATTTTATTTTTTTTCAGTTCCGGCAGGATGCACTCGGCGCCGATACTCTTGATTCGCGCTTTCGAGTGGACGTTGTCGGTGATGATTTTGACCTGGCCGCCTGTGAAGCTGATTGCATCATAGCCCATCGCCTGCAGAGCCATCGCGAACAGTGAGACGGTCTGGACTTCGCCGGTGTGAAGGAGCTGGTCCATCTCGCGGGCCGGCGGGTCGGGATTGAGTTCGAGGGCGTCGGCAACGAGGACATCGGTCTGTTTGCCTCGTGCGGAGGCGACGACGACTACACGGCAGCCTTTTTTAACGGCGTTGATGACGCGCTGAGCGGCGCGTCTGATTTTTTCTGCGTTTGCGACGCTCGTTCCACCGAATTTTTGCACTAATATTTTCATATTGGTTCCTGAAAGTTAGGGCAGATATATAATCACAGGCGTGTCAAATTTTCAAGAAATATTCCATCAATTCGCAACCGGTTTCGATTCTGAATCCGCTTGCGGCGGCATTTTTCTCGCTGAACGGTGCGTGGAGAATTCCATTTATGCCTGCACCGGCCATCGCGAAGGGAACAGGGTCGGCGGTATGGGCACCGGTTTTTACCGGAGTCGGGTGGTCGGGCATTACAAGAATCCGGTAACTTTCGTACTGCTGCAGGGCATCATAAACAGGGCCGATGATGTGTTTATCAATAAGCTCGATAGCTTTTTTCTTCATCTGTGCGTTGCCCTGATGGCCCGATTCGTCGGGGGCTTCGATGTGTACAAATACGATGTCATATTTTTCGAGGGCTTTGATTGCGGCTTCGGCTTTGCCCTGGTAGTTGGTATCGACAAAACCGGTCGCGCCGGGCACTTCGATGAGGTCGAAACCGATTAGCTTGGCAAGACCGCGGACCAAATCGACGGCTGTGATTGCGCAACCTTTGATTCCGAAGCGATTGCTGAAGCGGTCCATCATCGCTTTTTTGCCCTGTCCCCAGAGCCAGATTGAACTGACCTGATTTTCATTGAGGTCGATTCTGATTTTATTTATGTCGTGGCCGGCGAAGTGCTGCTGCGAGCGATTGATTAAATCGATAAGTATGTCAGAGCCTTTGCCGCGAGGCAGGATTTTATCGACGGCTGTGCCGAGATAATCATGCGGCGGGTACGTTTTGACATCGAAGTCGGTATTTTTAAAGACGAGCAGATGGCGGTAGCTGACGCCGGTGTAAAAACGCACGGTGTCACTGCCGAGCTGTTCGCTCAGTTCTTCGATGAGCTTAATCGCTTCTTCGGTTGAGATATGGCCCGCGCTGTGGTCGTGCATTTTGCCGTCGACGATTGTTACGAGATTGCAGCGGAAGACCCAATCGGCTGGGTCGAGGGGTATGTCACGCGCGACTGCTTCGATTGGCGCGCGGCCGGTGTAGTATCGCTGCGGGTCGTAGCCGAGCAGGCTCATCATCGCGACGTCGCTGCCGGGGTCGAGATTCGGCGGGACGGTTCGTACGATTCCCTGCCTGCCGGTCGAGCTGATTTTGTCGAGGTTCGCAGTCGCGGCGGCCTCTAACGGGGTTTGGCCGTCGAATTCTTCGAGCGGTTCGTCGGCGGCGCCGTCGGGGACTATGATAACGTATTTGCTCAATCCCTGTCCTCCGGCATATCGACGATTCTGATGCAGGTAGGTTCATTGACGACGGTATCGAGTTTCCGCAGCGCGGCAAGTGATGCGTCGATTTTGCCCTGGCGGGTCGGGTGAGTGGTAATGACCAGCGGAACGGAGTCGTCGGCCCGGCTTTCGTGCTGCAGGACGCCTGAGATGCTGACGCGATTGTCGGCGAGGATTTGCGCTACGTGGGCAAAGACGCCGGGCTGGTCTTTTGCAAGGAACCTGATGTAAAATCTGCTGACGACATTTTCGATTTTTTCAATCAGCGGCTCGACCTGCTCTCTCGGTTTTAGCTTCAGGTGTTCGAATGTTCGTGCGGAGTTGCCTAAAGCGACGTCGATAATATCCGCTACTACTGCGCTGGCGGTGGGCATCATTCCAGCGCCGCGGCCGAAGAACATTACCTGTCCGACAGCGGAGCCGAAGACGCTTATTGCGTTGAAGCTGCCGTCGACGTTGGCAAGCTCGTGGTCTTCGTGCACAAATGACGGATGCACTCGCAATGAGACCTTGCCGTTGTCCTGGCGTTTGCCGATTGCGAGCAGTTTGAGTTTATATCCCATCTCATCGCCGAACTGTAAATCTTCTTTGGAGATTGACTGGATTCCTTCGACGAAAACGTCCTCGAGTTTTATTTCATAGCCGAACGCGATTGATGCGAGGATTGCGAGCTTGTGTGCGCTGTCGCCGCCGGAGATATCGAGAGTCGGGTCGGCTTCGGCGAAGCCTTTTATCTGGGCCTGTTCGAGTGCGTCTGCAAAGGTTTGGCCTTTGGATGCCATACTGGAAAGTATGTAGTTGCAGGTCCCGTTTATGATGCCGTACATAGCTTCGATGTTGTTCGCGGCCAGGCCGGTGCGGAGTGCGGATATAATCGGGATGCCTCCGGCGCAGCTTGCTTCGAATGCGATGCAGCGATTGTTTGCACGGGCGACGGAGTAAAGCTCTGAGCCGTGTTCTGCCAGCAGCGCTTTATTTGCGGTCACGACGTCTTTGCCGGCCTGGAGGAGTTTTAGCTGGACAGTCTTGGCAGGGCCGGTGCCGCCGATGAGTTCGACGCCGATACTTATCGATTTGTCGGCGAGCAGGGCATCGAAATCATTAGACAGAACGCCTTTGGGAAGTTTGACCGGGCGCGGCGAATCGGTGTCAAGGTCGACCACACGGGCAAGCTCAAGCCGCAGATCGGTTTTGGCTTCTATTGCATCGGCGTTTTCCAGAATGATTTTGGCAACGCCGGCGCCGACGGTTCCAAAGCCCACGAGTCCGATTTTTACAATTTTTTGTGCCATAGCCGATTCCCGTTTACAGTTTATCCGTACACTGCGGCAAACGAATACCAATAAACAATAGGGGCTTAATAATCAAGGAAAATCGGGGAGGCAGGGTTCAGGGTACAGGGTTTAGGGCGAGCGGTTTGGCTTTGATAATAGTATTGAAAGAATCTGCGTCGAGCCAGGCGGCGGGGCCTTTGGGGTTGTGCTTGGTGAGCATTTTTAGAGTCGCGGTGAATTTTTTGTCGAGCGGTGCGACATAAAATTGGACTCCTGTTTGTGCGGGAATGACAAGCTGATAGGCGTGGAGGGTAAGGCGGTCGATGAGCGGGCGTTCTTCGGCGTATTTTCCCAGATGATAATCGGGTTTGTGTTCTGACAGGAATAAAGGCCGTGACGAGGAATATAACGGGTCGATGGCGAGCGGCAGGCCGACGGCAGAAAGATGAACGCGGATTTGGTGAGTTCGGCCTGTGCGGGGATAGACGGCGAGCAGCTTGACCTTGTCAAAATCTGCGAGCAGTTTCCATTCGGTGAGGGCGTGTTTGCCTTTTGATTTGGCGATTCGCATTTTGTTCGGTTCTTTGCGGTCTGGGATTAAAGGCAAATCTATGATTCCCTGCGATTCGGAGGTATAGCCGCTGACGACGGCAAGGTAGGTTTTTTGGATTTGGCGATTTTCGAATAATTGACAGTACGCGGTCTGGGCCTGTTTGGTTTTGGCGAGCAGGAGCAAGCCTGAGGTTTCTTTGTCGAGGCGGTGGATGAGCCGAAGGCTGTTAATCTCCTCATCGGTCATTGTGCCTTTTAATAAGTCGAGCAGTTGCGGGGCGCCTGAACGGTCTTTGGTTACAGATACGCCCGAAGGCTTGTTGAGCACTATTATGTCGTTATTGCAATGCAGTATTTCGATATTGTTCATCGGTTACTCCTGCCAGTAAGGTAAGTTATTATATATGTTAAGCAGGGCGATTGCCATAGTGCTTGACAATAAGCGTTACAAAAGGCTAAAGTAGGCGAAAATGTTAATGTTCAATGATGTTAAGTTGTCGGGGTTTTTGATGGCGAAGAAGTCCAGTAAGGTATCGTGTGATGAGTGTCGAGGATTGTGCTGCAGGTATTTTGCGTTGCCGATTGATACGCCTGAGAACTGGAACGATTATGATGACATCCGGTGGTTTTTGTGTCATAAGGGCGTGTCGATATTCGTCGAGGACGGGGACTGGTATATTGGTGTTAATAATAAGTGCAGGCATTTGACCAATGGCGACCATCGCTGCGCGATTTACAAGAAGCGGCCGAAGATTTGCAGAGGGTACAAGCACAAGGAATGTGATTTGGTCGAG
>JBBABK010000189.1:0-4482 GCA_041657685.1 Phycisphaerae bacterium
TTCCCTGGGTCTCCATCTATCAGCACATTATCATTCGCAGTAACTGGTATCAGCGTATTAGAGCCGTCGTCCTTCCACTCGGCGGCTATGGATACCTTCTCATTCCCGCCTGGGCTAACCAGGCCAAATGTAATACCATCACCAGCGGATGTCTTGCTCACTAAATAACCAGGCGTTGTATCAGCCGCAGTAGCCATAACCTTGTGGTCATCAGGCGTTGCCGTGCAATCAATAGTCAGCGTCCCGCCTGCGCCCGTATCCGTGAAGTTGATATTCGTGCCTTCTACTAACTGCCTTGCGCCTGTGAGAACTGCGCTTTCATCGTCTACTGTGGCATAGCTAAGAGCAATAGGGGCATATAGCCCGTCAAGGTCATCGCCGCCTGAACCCATCGTGCCATTGGTATTTATGCCTGTCCACACTATCGCTGTGCTGTTACTAGGCGGGGTTCGCCTAAACAGCTTAAACATAAAGTCTTTTAGATACGCCGCGTTGAGCTGTGGTAGTGTTGCCTTTGGCATTGGTTACTCCAGCATATCCGCGTTGTAGTCTAACAGCCTCAGTGTTACGCTCGTCTCTTCGGGCGTGATAGTTAGATTGTATCCGCGTATCAAGCCCGTGTATTCATATACGCCGTCCTCATCATCATCTACCCGCGCCGTTAGCCCTACTTCCGGCAGCGTTCCCATAAACTCTGCAATCTCATAGCTCCTGCTATTGTAGAGTAGTAGCCGCTGAACCAGTAACGCCCGCCCTAGTGATTGCGCGCCCGCGCGATTACTCGCGCCTATGTCCATCATCTTACATCTAGGCGCACCAGCCGCGCCGCTTGAGCCTATACCGCCGCGTAGCTTGCGATGCGTCAATGGCGCATAGACGTATTGGATATTCCCTTGTAGTGCTACATCATCCGTTGTTTGCACTAGCAGATAGCTCCCGCTCTGCGTTCCTGTAACATTGAAATGATGCACATAGCCCCAATAGTAATCGCCCGCAGTTTTCGGGCCGCTTGCTACTGTGAAGCGTATCTGAAGCGCGTTTACATCCTTGCGCGGTATCTCATCCCCGCCTACTGTTACAGTATTACACGCGCCGCCGTTCACATTGCAATCCCCGCGAATGGTCATGCAAAGTTCCCAATCGGTGGCGGTATGCGTGCCTGTGTTGTAATCAGTCGCGCCCCAAACCGTAGCCTCCCACTTCAGCTCATCGCCCGCAATATAGCGCGTGCGCGCCCAGGCTGAACCTGCTACGCGGTATGTATTGACGGCAAGTGCGATAGTTTCAATGCGCACGATAGGGGGAACGCCTGCTACGGGCGCACCAAACCACCAGTCGCTATGATTGAAGCTCGCGCCAGGGTCTACGTTGAGATATTCCCAACCCGCGCAGCTTTGTATCTTATCATCTATGCAATACGCTAATCCGCCGTTACCTGCTACATCGCTGTTCACGCGCCCCGCACTATCGCTAAAGCCTGGATGGTCAGGGTCGCCCATAAAGTGAGTATTAGCAGCCGCCGCCCTATGCCAAGCCCTTCCGTTATCGCATAGCTCGCCCGCCGCTTCATCGCTATACTTCACTAGCACGCCTGATACTACATCCTCAAGCGTTACGTCGCTATCAGTTCGGCGCACATAGTCGCAATCAATATCAGCTACTAGCTTCTGCGCTAATGCGGTAAATGTAATCTTGTCGCTAGTATGATTGTATAGCAGCGCGTATTCTTCGTTTATCCCCAGCGTGTCCATAAGGTCTTGGATTACATTCCAAGCGTAGGGCTGTTTCGTGCTAGGGTCATACTCAAAGCGGTTTACACCTAATGGCGCGGTTACTGTAATATCGCCCGCAGCGAAGCCCGCGCCGCCTAGAGTATTATCCGCCGTGAGTATATCGGTTACTATATCCTCAAGCAGCACGATAGTCCCGCCGCCAAGCGTCCCGTCCTCATCATAGACGTTGAAGTCAGCCGTGAAGTTATCCGTTACAACCGCCGCGCGGTTCAGCACAAGACAGCCTAACGAGCTATTCCACGAGTATTGAGTAGCGGGAACTGTGCTAGTTACGCCGCCCACTGTGTCGTATAGCTTGACTTCACCAGGCGCGGTTGTCTTGACACGCTTATTGATTACAGCAACCGCCGCTAGATGCCCCGCCGCCGTAGTGCCAAGTTCCCCGCGCACACAGGGGTTGCCGCCCGCTGTGTCGCCTAGTTGCCAATGTGTTCCGTTATACCAGCAAGCGGGGTAGTATATCCACTCCGTTCCAATTGAAACCCATCCTCTAGGCGCGAAGCCGCCGCCGCCTGCGCCGTCAAGGATAATATCAGTCGCGCCCGCGAGGATACCCGCGTCAAGCGTATCACTAGGACAGTCTGCATCTTGTAGCCAGTTAGCGCCTTCGGCTAAAGGGTCAGGCCAGAGCGTTGATACATCATCGTATTCTTCCCACGCATCGCTAGGCTGCATAACAATAGCAGTAACGGCAATGCTGGAGCTTTCTTCTGTGTATTGGAAGCTCCCCCCGTGCGGGCATAGCGTCTGTGTTAGAACGCCCTCTTTGCCAAAGCAGCTAACTTCCATAAACGCGCCCTGCTCAAACTCGCGCATGACTGGCTTGCTCATTACATAGCCCCTGAACACTACGGCGGCATCGCTCGCGCGCGTAACTACTACCGTGCTATTGAGTTGGAGCGGGTTAGCGGCATCGGTTTCTACATCGTATAGGCTTAGGGTATCCTCTTCTTGAATGTGGAATACCATCGCGCTAACCGCGCCAATCTCCGCCTGCTTCTCGCCGTAAGCGATAGGCACGCTCTTAGACATACCAGTTCCCGCGTAGTTCTCTTGGGGATTAGTAAATGTTGCAGTGTATTGGCTCATATCGTGGTTATGCCGTCTACTAGCAGCGTGATTGTCCAATCATCCCAACGCCCTTTCTGGATAGCGTGGGCTGATATACTCTTGAGAATGCAGTCGTATGTATGCACATAGCTATCGGTTGCAGGTGTGCCACCACCAGCATAGGCAAGGTCAGTTAGCGTGAGCCTTGCGCCCGTGAGCCACCAGTCGTGCATCGTGATTTGTTCAGTAGCCGTGCATGATACTACGCATAGCCGCAGCGTTACTTCTGTCGGGCCGTCATAAGGCACATCCTTCTTGCGCACAGTCCCGTTTACCGTTCTATAAAGCCTATCGTATTCGCCCCAGTCTACATCCAGCACGGGGTTGAGTGTAATGGTATGCCCGCTTGCTACATCCGCTAGTGTCATTTGGTCGTATGCCATTAGACTACCCCCACCTGCGCCGCCTGCATATTTAGCTGTGTAGTTAGCCGCTGCATACCTGGCGCGGTTGCCATCATGCGCCTGCTCTGCGTTGCGCTTAGGAATGCGGTTGCCATATCAGCGAGGTTCACAATCTTCACGGGGATAGCTTCAGTAACGGGCTGCTGCTGCTTCTTCTTGCCGAGTAGCCCGCCGAGTAGCCCGCCTACTGCCGCGCCTATCGGCCCGAATGCAGATCCTATCATTGGTAGAAGCGTTGCGCCTATCTCGCGCATCCCGCCGCCTGATGCAGCAGTTCCCATAGCTGCGCCCGCTAATCCCATTAGGAAGTTAGGGTCGCCCATGCTATTGAAGTCGCCCGCGATGCCGCCCCTGTTCTTGCGATAATCTTCGCGCGGGGGCTTGATACCATATAGTCTAGGGTCTATCCCCGCCGCCTTTAGCTGTTGCTCAAAGCCCTGGTCTGATATTCCTGGCCCGCCCGTGAACCCGCGCCCGCTTGAATATCCCGCTGCTATCAAGTCCCTGAACGCATCCTTATCCGCGCCGAACTCGCTATTGAACGGGTCGTCTAGTGATGCGCGCACTACCGCTCCGTATCCGCCGAAGTGCGCTGCGCCGCGAACCGCAGCCTTTGACATTTCACCTAATGCGGATGTAGCTTCCTCCACGCCTTCAGCGAAGCCCGTCATACTCAGCATCCAGTCTGGCAATCGCAAAGCCTGCGAGTTGCGCGCTACATTCTGCAAGCCAAAGGGAATGCCCTTGCCGCCTTCGCCAAATGCCTTGCCCGCTACTTCTGACATCATCTGGCTATGTTCAACGCCCGTCCCGTATTTATTGCCCGTGCGGAATATGAAGTCTGTCGGCAGCGCGTCTTTTAGATTGACTTCGCGCGCGCCTAAGTCTAGGAGTTGCTGTCTTAGGTTACTGCTAGACGTAGTAGGTGTAATCGGTAATCCCGCGCCTGCTACTAAATTGGAAAGTGACCACGCACAGACTTCGGTATAAACCTTCTTGCCGCCTTCCACCCTTGACCATTCAACGCCTACTGAGCCTTTCATTGCGTCTAAGAGCATTTCCCTAATCGTCTTGGGCTGCTCGCCGCCCGTGCCACTACCCGCGCCCGTCCCCGTTCCCGTGCTATCTCCAGCACCAGGAATACCGCTTCTACCTGCGCCTAATGCGCTCATGTC
>JBBABK010000190.1:0-4477 GCA_041657685.1 Phycisphaerae bacterium
ACCGGGCTTCAAATTATAAAATGCCATGTTGTTTCTGTTCATAGTTACTGTTTGGTTTCAAACAATTTTCTTATATCATCCGCAGTCATATTCGATAAATCGTCAGGCAATTCCGGTATCGCCGGCGCCTGTTTTGGCTCTGATTTATCAAGCTTCTGCAATTCGCCGCTCTCGACGGCTTCTTTTATCTGCTGTCGTGCTTCGAGAATCTTTCTCACCTGTTCATCAGTTAGCTTTGTGAGCCAGTGAGTAAATTCCACTTCTTCGTCCTGCCCGTCTGAACTTTTAAACTGGGCCGAGCAGATTGCCCGCAGCCACATTTCTTTTTTGACCGGCTCATAGAACGTTTCAACTTTATTAATCCACTGTATGGCTGGATATTTATCGCTGTAACCGTAAACAACCTGTTCCATTACGGATGACGAGCCGAGCAGCTTTTCCATATTTTCACGGGCCACTTCGAATGCCTGAGTCTTTAAATTCGTATCGCGAACCACAGAAGCACACCTGCTGAAAATTACCAGTATGCTCGATGCGATAATTCCTACTATCGCGGTAGCGGCCACGACCTCGGCGATAGTAAATGCCCTGCGGCAATTCGTATTTAATGAGATTGTTTCAGAACGGTACTTCATCAGGTCTTTTCGATTCCAAATACTGCACGTCACCATCTACGAGTCTAACGATTCTGGTTAACGTACTTACTATTACACTATGGTCTCTGCCGCTCCTGTCCCGCAGTACGATTTTCCCACCGTACTGCCAGCCGCCCGGCCCGGCCCTGAATTTAGCCTGTAGAGTTTCGGTGTTTTCCGTCATTAAAACTTCTTTCGCCTCAGGGTCATCGAACTCGACGTAATTGAAACTGCAGCTTTCATTTAAATTTTCTACGGAAATAATTTCTTCTTCGAGCATCTCCACAAGATTATCCGAGCTGATTTCGCGAAGAATATACTGCTGTTCGGCAAGGTCAACTATTACCTCGTATCTTTTTCCTGTTTCGCTCGCGGCATACGCGGCCTGCTGCATAGTCGAAACAAAACTTTGCGCCTGGGCCTCGAAATTGCTTTTTCGAATCGGCTCGGTAAGATTGAAAACGGCTATACTCGTCAGCAGTGCGACAATTGCCATCGCAATCATCGCCTCTAACAGCGTAAAACCATTTTCTGCCTTCTGTATTTTATTATTTAGCGTCTGTGCTGTACAAATCAGCGTCATCGCCTTCACCGCCTTCTTCATCGTCGGCGCCGTAACTGATTATTACGAACGGTTTGCCGCTGGCGGGGTCCAGCTCAAAGACAAATTCATTACCCCACGCATCCGTCGGAATTTCCGTCGTTTCGAGAAAACCGCCCTGCGGCCAGTTTTCAACATCGCTCGGCTGCTCGATTAATTCTATCAGGCCTACGTTTTCATCAGGATAGCGGTTGGTCTGCATCTCGAATGACTGCACGGCCTGGTGAAGTTTTTTGAGATTCAGCTTGGTGGCCCTGACCCGGCTTTCTTTTACATGGCCTACAACGTTTACCGCAACTACCGTCGCCAGCAAACCGAGTATGATGAGCACTGCCATAACTTCAATAATCGTAAAAGCATTCCTTTGTTTCTTTGTTTTGCTTTCCATAAAAAGACTCCTTACTGAGTTAGAATTGAGATGACAATTTAAGAATAGGTAAAATCATAGCCATCGCGATAACACCGACAATCAGAGCGACAAAAATGATAATTAACGGCTCGACCGCAGCACTGAGTCTTTCAACTACTACGTCTGTATTGGCTTCGAGGTTTTCGCTGATATTTTTCAGCATCATTTCCAGCTCGCCGCTTTTTTCGCCGACGCTGACCATATGCGCAATAGCAGGGTCGATTACGCCGCTGTCGCGAAGCGGAGTTGCTATATCGGCACCGGCAAGAATTCTGTCGCGTGACTGCTTGATAGCATCGTGCATCAGGGTATTGCCGGTTACTTCCGATACGACGCGAAGCGCTTCGGCCATTGGCAGCCCCGACGCCAAAAGCGTCGAAAGCGTCGATGTAAACCTGCTGACTACACGCTGTTTTATTAGCGGGCCGAATAATGGCAAAGACAGCATTAACTTGTCACGCAGGTACGCACCTCTTTTGGTCGCGACGAATTTTCTGTAACCCCATATAATCATCACTATACCGCTGATTATTAACAGCACCCACCAGCTCGTAAGAACGTGACTGATTCCCATTACCGCCTTTGTGATTCCCGGCAGTTCCTGGCCGCTGTTTTCAATTTGTTTGCCGATTACCGGTATAACAGCTGTTGTCAAAAAAATGACTACTCCCATCGCAAACACGATTAAAAATGCCGGGTATATCATTGCCGTGATGATTTTCGATTCGACCTTCTGGCGTTTTTCCATAAATCCGGCAATAGCCGCGAAGTTTGCTCCGAGTGAACCGGTCACTTCGCCGACGCGAACCATACTGATATAAATAACGTCGAAATAATCGCTGTAATCTTTAAGCGCATCGGTTAGCGATTCGCCCGTAACAACCCTGTCTCTTATATCGGTCAGCGTGTTTTTGAATCGCGCATCCGATGTTTGCATTATAAGCACAGACAATGCCTCGGTGAGCTTGATTCCCGAATTGAGCAGCGTCGCTAACTGTTTGGTAAAATCGATGAGCTGACTTTTATTGCTCTTCCTTATTATGGAAAATCTGTCGCCTTGCCCGGAACCCCTGACCTCGGTGACGTTGGTAGGATGGATATCCCTGACGCGAAGCTGTTTTCTCGCCGCGTACGCGTTCTCGGCGGTAATAGTGCCTTTGGCTTTTTTCCCGCCGGCCGCAACTGCTGTGTAATGGTATCTCGGCATAAGAAGAACTCAAAACTCAAAACTAAAGACTCAAAACTGCCGTTATATTATATCAGCCTGGGTGACTCGCAGCACCTCTGATATCGTGGTGGTTCCACTCAGCACCTTGCGTGCACCATCCATACGCAGCGTTTGCAGGCCGCCGTTGAGAGCAGCCCTTTTAATCGCACTCGCTGTTTCGGTTTTATATACCAGGCTCTGAATTTCTTCGTTTATCAGCATAAGCTCGTACACGCCTGTTCTGCCGCGATAGCCTGTCTGGAAGCATTTATCACAGCCTGCACCGGTGTAAAATTTATGTTCGCCGGCGGATAAATTAAGTTCGCCAAGCCCCAGTTCACGCAATTCGTGTTCGCTCGGCTGGTATTCCTGCCGGCAGTCGCTGCATATTCTTCGCACGAGCCGCTGCGCCATAATGGCGATAACCGATGAGCTGACCAGGTAAGGCTCAACCCCGAAATCGAGCAGCCTTGTAATAGCGCCTGCCGAGTCATTGGTATGAAGCGTACTGAAAACAAGATGCCCCGTCAACGAAGACTGAATCGCCATCTTCGCTGTTTCGACGTCACGCACCTCGCCGACCATAATAACATCCGGGTCCTGACGAAGCACGTGCCGCAGCGTATTGGCAAAATTCATACCCTTTTTCGCCGAGACCTGCATTTGGCTGATGCCTTCGAGCTGGTATTCTATCGGGTCTTCAATGGTCATTATATTTTTTTCAGCGGAATTTATTCTCTGCAAACACGCGTAAAGTGTTGTACTTTTACCACTTCCCGTCGGGCCTGTTACGAAAATTACACCGTGCGTTTTTGTAAGCAGCGAATCGAATTTTTCGAGGTCTTCCTTCCAAAGTCCAAGTTCATCAAGGCCGTACAGCGCGGTGCTTTTATCGAGAATACGCAGCACCGCTCTTTCGCCGTAGCTGGTAGGTACAGTGCTGACACGCAGGTCGACTTCCCGCTGGCCGAGACGAACGCTGCATCGGCCGTCCTGCGGCATACGCCTCTCCGCAATATCCATACCCGCCATAACCTTGATACGCGAAATAATCAGCGACAGCACGTTGCGGTTCAGGCTCAGCGTATCATAAAGAATTCCGTCGACGCGATATCGAATCTGAATCTTCGCTTCGTACGGATGCACGTGGATATCACTCGCCCGTAACTGCAGCGCGCGGAAAAGAATATCATTTACCAGCCGAATCACCGGCGGCCGATTTACCACGTCGAGCAGGTCATCGGACGCGGCCATCTCATCGGCGAGCTGGTCGATATTCTGCGAATCTAATTCTTCGGCGACCTCTTCGATAACGGTAGTTCGCTGCTCGTAAGCAGTATCAATCGCCGATGTAATGGCGGTTCGCGTTGCCAGCGCAGATTTTACCGGCATATGCGTCATCTTCGAGACATTATCGAGCGCATTCGTATCGAGCGGCCGTGATATTACAACCGTCAGCTCTGTATCTCCGTCGGATTTGATCCCAATCAGGTAATGATGCTGTGCATAAGTTGGCGGGACAGCGTCTATAAACTCGGCGGGTACGTTTTTGGCCGGTACTTCTTCAAGGAATTCCTGTCCTAATGCCGCCGCGAATAATCGCAGCACGGCCTCCTCCGTAAAAA
>JBBABK010000191.1:0-4476 GCA_041657685.1 Phycisphaerae bacterium
GTCAACCATAGCAATAATTTTACGGTATTTTTCATTGTTGTGTCCCCCATTTTTTCACCATGTCCAGGTTATTCCGTATCTCGCAAAGACGGCAACATCATTGCGGTCGTCATTGTAATAATCGCCCGGTATAAACAGCTCGCCTTCCAATCTGTGCGAAAGCGACTTGCTGATTTTTTGCTCGATTTGTGCCCGGAGGAGTTGTCCGCGGAAATTTCCGCTTTTGCTCAATCCACCTGTCCCGCCTTGCGATGTGTTTTCATCGGCAAAGAGCAGATTATAGGCTACCTGGATACAAGTATTTTGCCAAGGTTCTGCAGCCCACGAAAGATAAATTCTGTGAAGGTTTGAATTGTCATATGCTCTGCCGTCAATTGAGTCTATCGTGCCCTGATAGAGTACGCTCCACGTATCAATTCGTCCCCAAACTTTGTCAAAATATTTATCCTGGTCGTCATTGCCGCTCAGGTATTCGTATCCGAAACTGACCTTATTTTTATTCCCGTCTCTGAAATCATAGGTTAGCTGATTATTACTGCCGAGAGCGTTGAGCTTTTTACCGTTCTTGTGCCCGAATTGCGGCGCAGCTTCGATGACATACGTCCAGTTATCGTCGAGTCTGCCTGCAAGAACCACGCCGAAGGTGTAAATCTCTCCCTGATATCCACTACTGATTCTTCTATTGTGGTCTTGTTTATAAATAAAATAGCCATCCAGCCGTGAATCTTCCCCTCTTTGTTTGGACAGATAAACTATAGCTCCTCGTTCGTCCTGCTCGGCAAGGTCGATGTCCTGGTCATTAAACGGCTTAAGCCATTTTGCGCTGTCGCCGTGATTTTCAATCCAAATCATATCGACAGTGGTATTCCATTGCGGCATTTCATACGTTGCGCGCACCGCGTTAAAGAAATTTGTTCTGCTTCCGTCAAGCGGCGTGCCGTCACTAATCAGCCAGCCGCTTCCTAATTTAAGCTCCTGTCGGCCGACGGTTAAAACGGTATCGCTGCCGAACGCGTTCCTGAGAACAAAATTAAGCTGATTGAAAAGAATCTCATTGCGAATGAACTGTTTTTTCAATGACGGCGGCCGGTGATAATACCGCGGCTCTGTAATAAGCTGAATATTAAAATCGAGGTCTTGCGAGTATTTAATTTTTGCTTTGAACCGGCCTCGGTAACGCGATTCAACACGGTCGTGGCCGATTGCGTTCTGGTCTAATTTTCGTGCTTCGTCATACGTAATTCGAAAACGAAAATCAGCACCAAGCTCAAGCCACGATGTCGGATTCTTCAGTTGTAATAATTGTTTTGTGCTCGTGTCAGAATCTCCCTTATCAGAAGCATGCGAAGTTTGAACTAAAGACAGAATCAAAATCGCTGCTGCGCTTACGCGTATCGCGAAACATCCGTTTTCCCGCATCAAAATTTTCCTAACTATTTAAAAATAAAGATACTTGCGGGATATCGCGAGTTTTCAAACCATCTAAATTTTCGGTGGTATTTATCAGCTGCATGATGCGATGCCGCACATTTCTGTTTCTCACGGCGGATATAGCTTTTTAGACGCTTCCAGGTTTAAAAAAGCCGATAATTATCGGGCGACAGGTTATATTCCGAAGAAGAATTCGGAATTATAAAATTATAGGGCTTTAAAATGAACTTTAGCAGGCATATGAATATTGTTGATAATCACAGGCTTTTCAGTAAAATGACATAAATTCGGGGACGTGGTGTAACGGGAGCACGTGGCGGTCGCATCGCCGAAATGAGGGTTCGATTCCCTTCGTCTCCAGTTTTATTTTTTGCGTTGGTTTATTTTTGCATCGGGCTGATTCCGAATTCCGGCTGACGCAGATACAGAGGCTGCAATTCTGCAGCGTTTGTAAATTCACCTTTAATCGCTTTTTCCCAGCCAAGCCGATGCACATTTGCTGCCGCAGGCCACCAGTATTTCTGGTCGGTTATTATAATCCCATTGGTTTTGAATTTATCAGCGTGATAAACAAGTCCTTCTCCCAGCAGGGCGGTTGAACGTTTTGTATCGGCAAATCCTTCAACAATCTGTTCAGCATTCATCATACAGTCCGACAGTATTTTTTTACAACCAGAATCAAACCTGGTAAAAGCTGCGATAAAATACTGTCCTCGTTTGGCGTCAAGAATTGTTGCGAATCTGTCGCATTTTAATTCCGAGGAATGTTCCTGTACGTTCGCAAAAATAACGTCACTTGTGTTTACAGTGACTATTTTGACGGAATCGGCCATGGCGAGCGTTTTTGCGAAAGTTACAGCGATTCGTAAACCCGTAAAACTGCCGGGACCTATTGACAAATACACATGTTGAATCTGTGAAGACTTTTTCCCGAAACGTTCAAGCAGTTTTTCAATAGCCGGTAAAAGTTCACTGCTATGCCGCATCTGTTGGGAAAAGTCTTTCTGTGCCAACAATTCTTCACCTGTCGCCAAAGCGACTGAACCGTGTCGGCCGGAAGTCTCTACCGCTATTATCAGGGGTTTACTGTCTTTATTTTTCATTGATTTAAACTCGTTTGCCGAAGATAATACTAAGTGCAAAGATATTATCTGTTCTCAATATATAAATCAAGTCTTTGTGTTATGGGAAGATATATTATGGCAGAACGTTATTCGAATAAGCTGGACAAGATAATCAGACAGGGTGTTTTTTTATGTTTGGCAGTGGCGTTATTACTCGGCGTTGCTGCCGCTCAGAATGATGCTCCAGGCCGAAAACAAGTCGCGTTGTTGATGACTGGATTTCTGTAATAGAAACTCAAATAGAACGCCGGCTTTATGAACAGGCAGCCGAATCAATTCAGCGGGTAAGGCAATATGAGTCTCAAATTAGCGAAAACCAAAAGAATAAAATTTACGAACTTGCAGCACGAGTTGAATATAATGTCGCACAAACTACACTTCTGCTGCAAAATGTTGAGACCGCCGGCAAACTTATCGACCAGGGGCAGTACCTGCAGGCAAGAGCATACCTGCAGGAAGCGGCAGACAGTAAACTGCTTGGCGATGAACAAACGACCAGAATAAAATTAACTCTTGGCCGGCTTAATGTCAGAATAGATGAGCAGCGAGAGCTTATGAAAGAGCTTTATGAGCAAAGCCGCAAAGATTACCAGAAGGGCGATTTCGAAAAAGCCAGGCGTGGTTTTACTGTTGTTGCTTCGAGTGGGTTATATGTTCCTGCTTTTGGCAAAACAGCCGAAGAGTATTTAAAGACCGTTGAAGTTGCATCACTTGAGGAAAAACCTGCTGTAACCAATACTGAAGCAGCAAACACGCAGGTTGATGTCATTGCTTCGCAGCGGCAAGTTCATCGGGATAACCAGACGGTTTCCAACAGTAGTGATGAAGAATTTGGAAATGTACACCAGCAGAATTCTGCCGCCAAAACGGATATAAAACAGGAATATCTTAAAGCGGTCGTGCGTGATGCTCAGATAAAAGTAAACGAACATATCGGTAAAGCTGAATTCAGTCTTGCTGTAACGGTTGTTCAAAATGCCAAGAATATTCTGGAGCAGCTCAAGCCAAATATAACAGCCGAGCAGTTTTATCAGCACGCAAAGAGGCTGCAGGAGCTTTCGGCGGAAATAGAGCAGCAGCAGAGACAGTGGGAGCAGCGCTGGGATACTAAGAATTCGGGCCTGTGACGGCCGGCAATCCTCTGGTTAATCGATAATCAGCGAGCGGAGAATAACAGCAGTTTTTGACAGGGCTTTTCTGCTTTTTTATATTCTAAGTCTATATAGCAAAAGGGCTTAGGGTCTGATATTTAATGTCTTTAAGCCTTCCTCTTCGCGATAATATGGGACCGCGCAACAGACGCAGCCTGTCAATTCTTTAGCGGCAATTTTTTGCTTGAAAAAACATCTCAATAAGTTTAAAATAACAGTCGAAAGATGATAGTGGAAGGTTAGACCCTTCTGAACTATGGGTGGTTAAGAATGGGTGGGTAGAAAAAACTTGTGCGTTTTACTTATATCCTTTTTCTCAGGAGGATTGTGCTTTGGAAAAACTATACAAATTCAAATCCAGTTTCCGTATCAGCATATTTATTGCCCTGATTATCGCATTAACTGCGGTACTCTTGTCTTCTGGTGCCCTGGCCCAGGACGGTCAGCAGGACAGGCAGAAACTTGTCCAGCAGCTCGTTGACAGATGGATTCAGATTGGTACGGAACAGTACGAGCGAGGCTACTACAAGGCGGCGGAACAATCTTTTCTGATGGCCAAGGATTATGAGGAGTATCTTGGCTCACAACAGAGAAGCGAGCTTGAGGACCTGCTTGCAAAGGCACACGCTGCGACTGCAGGAATGAACAGCGTATCCGGTGACATAGCAAGAGCCCAGCAGTTTCTGGCTGAAGGGAAAACCGAAGAAGCGAGAAGCATATTCCAAAGATTGCGCGACAGTCAGTACCTTACTCCTGAGGACAGGCAAATT
>JBBABK010000192.1:0-4461 GCA_041657685.1 Phycisphaerae bacterium
TCACCCGTCTGCAATAATTTGCCGAATCCCTGCAGCGCCAAAAAATGAGGCTGCAATGGTATAAATACTTCCCCCGCAGCCGCAAGAGCATTCAATGTCAATAACCCAAGCGACGGGGCGCAATCGATAATCATATAATCGAATTTATCTTCCGACCCGGCAATTGCTTCACGCAAAATCGTCTCCCGCCCGACGACGCTGACTAATTCAGTCTCCGCTCCAACCAGATTCACGCTCGCCGGCGCAAGCCACAGATTGGGCCGAACCAGCATCAGCTCATCTTCGAACTTCCCTTCCCCCGTCATTATCTGGTACGAGCCTTTTTCCACCGACTCCGGCTCAACACCCATATGTATCGTCAGATGCGACTGCGGGTCGAAATCCACCAGCACAACCCGGCAGCCCTTCTGCGCAAGTGCCGCAGCCGTGTTGGCGACCGTTGTCGTCTTGCCCACTCCGCCTTTTTGATTAAGCACCGCTATCTTACGCATATCATTCTTTCTCTGTGTTAATCTGTGGTTTATTTAATTTCTTCATTACCGCATCTAACACGCCGTTTACAAATGCCGGTGATTGCGCCGTGCTGAATTTCTTCGCAAGTTCCACTGCCTCGTTTATCACAACCTTCGGCGGAATGTCATCGCAGCACGTCAAATGATACACCGACATCCGCAAAATACTTTTATCCACCGGCGATATCCGCGACAGGCTCCACTTAATACTCGCTTTACTTATCAATTCATCGCATCGTTCGACGTTTTGCCACGCGCCTTTAGTCCAGTCCGCCGCGATTTTACGCACCAAATCGTCCGGTTCGTTTTCGAGAAAGAATTGACCGATAAAATTCAAAAGCTCCGGCCCCTGAACATCGAGCTGATACAGCGCCTGAATCGTCAACTCCCTGGCTCTTGTTCTCTTATCCACTTTTCACACTCGTTCTTTTTACCGGCCCGGCTACTAATTACGAACTGCTATATTTGTCCCAGTACGCTCGCAAGCTCCATCGCCGTCATTGCCGCGTTCGCGCCTGCGTTACCCATCTTCGTGCCCGCACGGTCAACCGCCTGCTCCAGCGTCTCGCACGTCAGCACTCCGAACACCGCCGGCGTCTTGCAGTCATAATTTATTTGCCCAACGCCGCGAACCACCTGCTGGCATACATAATCATAATGCGGGGTCTGTCCCCGTATCACCGCGCCGAGACAAATCACAGCAGCGTACTTGCCGCTCTGCGCCAGCCGTTTCGCAGCAGGTGTAATCTCGCACGCACCCGGCACCCATATAACCACCATCTTCTCATCAGCCGCGCCGTGCCGGCTGAGACAATCAATCGCACCGTCAACCAGCCGCGATGTTATAAACTCATTGAATCGGCTGACCACTATCGCGTATGTCCCATCACCCGCCGTCAACTGTCCCTTAATCTGTTTAACCATAACCAATTCTCCATTACCTTTACATATCGCCGAATGAATTTGCACGCCTCGGCCGCGTCACATTATAAGACCAAACCGCGATACTTTCCAGAAAAACACATATCCCGGCCAGGCCGTTCGCAGCCGCAGCCGGCATCAGGCCGCGTAAACTCAACTATAATAATCATTTACAGACCGATATGCAACCGATTTTAATGCCTGATTTGCCGACTGAAAACTGCCTAAGTCAGCCGCTTTAATAACCGATAAGATAGTGCTTTATCGGTATATCTTTAACCGGGGCGCGAAAATGAGCATTGACGATATGGATACAATTTTCAACTCGTACGACAACGCCGAGCACAAGGCTCGCAAGGCTTATGAGTTGTACGAAGACGGCAAGGTATCACAGGCCCTCACTCAGCTGGACGATGCGCTCGCGATTAATCCCGCTAACAGTTCATGGCATTTCGACAGGGCTCTCGCCCTCGATTCCATGAACCGCTTCGCCGAGGCTATACGTG
This sequence comes from Phycisphaerae bacterium, assembly GCA_041657685.1. Taxonomy (GTDB): domain Bacteria; phylum Planctomycetota; class Phycisphaerae; order Sedimentisphaerales; family Anaerobacaceae; genus JBBABK01. Next base: position 1,940 of record JBBABK010000192.1, read on the forward strand.
AATACGAGCAGGCTCTCGAAACCGACCCTGCCGACGTGGAAATCCTGACCTGCCTTGCCGTCGACTACACGCGCACCGGTTTTTACGATAAGGCCGTCGAAATTTTCGAACAGGCGCAGCAAATCGATTCGATGTACGAGCCGTGCTACTGCAATCGCATCATCACCTACACCGAAATGGAAAAGCACGAACTGGCCGAGGAAATGTTCTACACCGCCCAGCAGCTCGACCCCGATTGTGCGTTATGTTTTTACAACATCGGAAACAGCCTGTTCATTCGCGGCGAATTCAAAAAAGCGATAAACTGCTGGCAGAAAACCGCAGAGCTTGAAAGCACGCACCCGCAAATCAATTACCGCATCGCTCAGGCTTGCCTGGCCGACGGTGACATCGAAAAAGCCAGGCAGTATTTTCTCGCCGAGCTTCGACAGGACCCCGGCAATACCGACGTAATTGCCGACTTCGCAATCCTGCATCTCGAATCGGGCGAAATCGAAGCTGCCAAAGAAAAATTCAACCGCATTCTCGAATTCGACCCCGAATCAGCGGTTGCGCATTTCTATCTCGGCGAAATCGCGTTCAACATCGGCGACCTCGAACAAGCCGAACTATATTACAAGGCTGCAATGGATTTCGACGGATCATTACTCGGCCCGAGATTCCGCCTCGCTCAGTGCGCACTTGCATGTAATGATTTCTCCAAAGCCGATTCCTACCTTACCGCCGAAATGCGTCTTGGCCCCGAAAACGCAGAATCGCTCATCGCGCTGGCATCTGCATTTCTGGAATTGAATAAAATCGACCAGGCCGGCCAGTGCCTGCTGCGCACAACCGATTATGATTTTTCAAACGCCTCGGCTTATTACTATCTCGGCATCTGCTGCGCCATCCGCGAACGCTATGAAGACGCCGCAGAGTTCTTTCAGCACACGCTCGAAATCGACCCTGATTACACAAATGCGACCCGCGACCTCGCCGCAGCATACTATCGCCTGAAAAAATTCGACGATGCGACGCGAATAATAAACAATCACACTCCGGATGCCGACGACAGCGAATTTTATAAAAACCTCGCACGCAAAATCCGCGTCAAAAAATTCACCTGGCGATTCCGAATCCTGTTCGATTCCATAGTAAATCGCTTTCGCCGCAGTTAATAATCGCGTCACCCCCTGCATCTTTTAGCTTGATTCTTCGCCGTTCACGCCGTAACATTTTCGTTTTATTAGCTTTGTGTTTGACGGTCTTTAATAAACTATGGAACCCCTTATAAAAATCGACCTGCAGAAAATCTTAGCCGGCGATGAACCGCTCATAATCGACCTCGGCTGCGGCAGAAGTAAAAAAGCCGGCGCAATCGGTATCGACCAGGCCGACCTGCCCGGCGTTGACATCGTCGCCGACATCGAAACCGGCTTACCATTTCTGCCGGATAACTGCGTCGACCTTTTGTATTGCAGAAGCATGCTCGAACACTTAAAAGACTTCCCCGCGGCAATGAAAGAAATCGTAAGAGTCCTGAAAAAAACCGGCAAAGCGGAAATTTATGTCCCCCATTTTTCAAGCCCCTACTATTATTCCGACTTCACGCATAAAAATCCCTTCGGCTTATATACCTTCTACTATTTCGTATCGCCTGAAAACCAGCTCCGCAGAAAAGTCCCCGACTACTACACCAATATCAAAATCAATATAGTTTCATTGAAACTCCTTTTCCGCTCGCAGTTCTGGCTCCGCGCCAGACTCAAAAGCATCTTCGGCCGAATTATTAATTCCTGCTCCTGGCTCCAAGAATATTACGAAGAAACCCTCTGCTACATCGTCCCCTGCAGCGGAATTGAAATCACCTTCACCTCCGCGTAACGCCGCAATCCCGTATTGCTCTTCAAATTACAGCCCGCTATTGCATACTTACAAAAACCTGTTTGCGATAACACATAAAATCCGTTAGACTGTAGTGTTCGCCGCTGTTCGCGAGTCCGTTTGCGTTCGCGGTCAGTGCCGGCCGAGTGGCGGAATGGCAGACGCTGGGGACTTAAAATCCCCTGCCCGCAAGGGCGTGTGGGTTCGACTCCCACCTTGGCCACTGTACTTACCAGTACATGGTGGACTCTGACGGGTAGTAATACCGCTTCAGACGGCTCAGTTTAGTAGAACTTAAAACTACTTGGCGGTGAGTGACGGGAAACTGTTACCTTCCCGACTACCAGCGGTCGTAAAAAGCTGGACAATGGAGGGGTGCCCCGAATGGTAAGGGACCTGTCTTGAAAACAGGCGGGCGAAAGCCCATGCAGGTTCAAGTCCTGTCCCCTCCGCCGAAGAAACTGAACTTTATGGCATAAAATATGCGTTACTTTATGTACGCCATGCCAGGAGAAGTCCATAAATGTAGGTTTCTGTGCACAGAAGAACTAGCTTTCTTCGTTGTAATAATGCTCCTGGCTTTCGGGACTGTAGCTCAGTGGTTAGAGCAGTTGCCTTTTAAGCAATTGGTCGTGGGTTCGAATCCCACCGGGCCCTCC
>JBBABK010000193.1:0-4442 GCA_041657685.1 Phycisphaerae bacterium
ACCGTTCCGTTTTTCGGCGAAGGCATCTTGCCCTGCGGCCCAAGCACCCTGCCGAGCTTGCCGACCTTGCCCATCACCTTCGGCGAAGCAATCGCCACGTCGAAATCCATCCAGCCGTCGCTCACCTTCTTCACCAATTCATCCACGCCCGCTTCGATAGCTCCGGCCTGCTTCGCCGCATCCGCATCTTCTGTAAACGCGATTACCTTTTTCTGCTTGCCGATGCCGTGCGGCAGCGACAGCGAACCGCGAATCAACTGGTCCGCCTGCTTGGTATCAACGCCGAGATGCAGCACGCAATCGACACTCTGGTCGAACTTCACCGAATTGAACGTCTTGACTTTTTCTACCGCCTCTGCCAGCGGCATCGCCTCTTCGCTGGTCTTTTCCGCGTCTTTTTTATAACGCTTGCTTTTTTTCGCCATTTATTTTACTGCTCCTTTCGCGATTCAATCGCTCCCACTTTTAGCCGTGGTCAGCTTTCCACAGTTTTTACTTTTAAATTTTAAGCTTTAACCTTCTATCTCTATTCCCATACTGCGGGCGGTACCTTCGATGATTTTTTCCGCCTGCTTGATATCATATGCGTTAAGGTCTTCGAACTTGGTCTTTGCAATCTCAGTTACCTGTTCTCGTTTGACCTTGCCGACCTTTTCCTTATTCGGAACGCCGCTGCCCTTTGCGACCTGCGCCGCCTGCTTGAGCAGCACTGCCGCCGGAGGACTCTTGACCTCGAACGTAAAGCTCTTGTCTTTATAAACCGTTATCACCACAGGGACCGTCGTGCCGTTCATTTCTTTTGTTCGCTCGTTGAACTGCGAAACGAACTGCCCGATATTCACGCCGTGTTGTCCGAGCGCAGGACCGATTGGCGGTGCAGGAGTCGCCTGTCCGCCAGATGCCTGAAGCTTAATTAACGTCAATATTTCTTTTGCCATAATTCTGTACCCTGTACCCTACATCTATACCCTGATTTTAAATTTTTTCTATCTGCCAGTACTCGATATCCAAAGGCGTACTCCTGCCGAATATACTGACCACCACTTTCACAATCCCGCGCTCCTGGTCAATCGAATCGACCTCGCCTTCGAAATTCTCGAACGCACCTTCGCGAATCTTTATATGGTCGCCAGGCTCGAAATCCACCTTGATGCTCGGCGCTTCTTCGGGCTTTTCAGCCTCGGTCAGCATCTTCGCCACGTCGGTATCACGCATCGGCGTCGGGATTCCCTCGGTACTGATAAAATCGCCGACCCCGCTGGTCTCTTTAATCATAAACCACGCCCGCTCCGGCACCCTGCCGTCTTCGGTCGCTTCCATTTCCATAAATACGTATCCCGGATAGAGCTTTCGCTTATGCACGGTCTGCTTGCTGCCGCGAATCCGCTTGACCGACTCGACAGGAACTTCAATCCTGCCGATAATGTCGCTAAGACCTTCCATCTCGACCTTGCGCTCGAGGGCCTCTTTCACATGCGCCTCTTTATTGGATTGTACCCGCAATACATACCACTGCATTTATAGCCCGCCCTTAATAGCTCAAAGCCCTATTACATCCGTGAAAAACATCGCGAACAAAAGGTCAGCCGCGCCGAGAAACGCCGCCATAATTACAACCACGCTAATCACGACCACCGTCGATACGAAAATCTCATGTCGGCTCGACCAGCTTACCTTTTTCATCTCGCCTTCCGCGTCAATCATAAAGTTCGCTATTGTCGGCTTATTAACCAGCCAGAATATCAAAATCGCAAAAATCGCGAATACCGCTACCGGCACCATCGTACTGACCCAAAGTTCGATTTTCGAACTCGCAAAATCAATCGCGTTAAGCTGCCGGTACAGCGCGACGCACCCGAGCGCAGCAATAATCGCCCAGCCGAACCCGCTGCCCAGCCGGGTATACTTGCCCTGCCCACGCTTATATATCTCTAACTTCATTTCAATCCTTTCACCGCTGCCCTGACGCTATTTAAACAGGTTAGTAAAAAACATCTTGTTAATCCTGTTATCCTGTCCAAATATTTATTCGTTATCCTGTCGCCACCACCAGGCCAAGAGGGAGTCGAACCCCCAACCTTCGGTTTTGGAGACCGACGCTCTGCCAATTGAGCTATTGGCCTATCATTTTCTTTATTAACTTTTTGGTTCAACCGAACTATGCCGGATTCACGTCTTTAAACGCAATACACAATACTCACAACGACTATTTACGACGCAGCTTGTGTTCCGTCCTCTTGCGTTCATTTGAACAGAACTTTTTCAGCTCCAGCTTCGGCACGCCTTCCAGCACGCTGATATTCGTGCGGTAATTCCGCCTGCCGCACTCCTTGCATTCCAGCCACACATCTTCTCGTTTACTTTTCTTGGCCATAAATATCCTCTGACAACAAAACGCAAAAACATTGCGCATTAAAACTCATTCACACACCAGCCCCAGTCACAAACGCGCTGCTCAGCCGCCGAGCCTTTTCTGCCTCGACCGCCGCGTTAATGCCGATCTGCAAACGGTGTCTCTATCAAGCCGCCGTGTTACTCAATCACCTTCGTAACAACACCGGCACCGACTGTCCGTCCGCCTTCACGAATCGCGAAACGAACGCCTTCTTCCATCGCAATCGGCGAAATAATCTCCACTTCCATCGTGATGTTGTCGCCCGGCATACACATCTCTGCCGTCTTGCCTTCCCGGCTCTTCAGTGCCAATATCCCACCCGTCACATCGGTCGTGCGGAAATAGAACTGCGGTTTATAACCGGCAAAGAACGGCGTATGACGACCGCCCTCTTCCTTCGTCAGCACGTAAACTTCCGCGTCGAATTTCGTGTGCGGCGTAATGCTGCCCGGCTTGGCAATAACCTGCCCGCGCTCCAGGTCCTTCTTCTCGACGCCTCGAAGCAGCAGTCCGACGTTATCGCCGGCCTGGCCCTCGTTCAGTGTCTTATTAAACATCTCGACGCCGGTCACGACCGATTTCTTGACTTCTTTCGAAAGCCCGATTATCGCGACTTCCTCGCCGACCTTAATAACGCCGCGTTCGATTCTGCCTGTGCCTACAGTGCCGCGCCCTTTGATGCTGAACACGTCTTCGACCGGCATAAGGAACGGCTTATCTATCTCGCGTTTGGGAATCGGAATGTATTCATCCATGGACTTGAGCAGCTCGATAATCGGCTTACATCCCGCATCGTCGGGGCTGGTCGCCTTGAGCGCTTCCGTCGCAGAGCCGCGAATAATAGGCGTCTCGTCAGCCGGGAAGTTATACTTGCCCAGCAGCTCTCGCACTTCGAGTTCCACCAGGTCCAGCAATTCCGGGTCGTCGACCACGTCCACCTTATTAAGGAAAACAACGATTGACGGAACATTAACCTGCCTGGCAAGAAGGATGTGCTCGCGGGTCTGCGGCATCGGGCCGTCAGCCGCCGATACTACTAATATAGCGCCGTCCATCTGGGCCGCGCCGGTAATCATGTTCTTGACATAGTCCGCGTGGCCCGGGCAGTCGATATGTGCGTAATGACGGTTCTCGGTCTCGTACTCGACGTGTGCCGTGGCAATAGTCAGAATCTTCGTCGCATCACGACGACCCTGCGACTCCGAAGCCTTGGCAATATCGTCGTACGCCTTATACTTCGACAATCCTTTGAGTTCCATTACCTTTGTCATGGCCGCTGTAAGCGTCGTCTTGCCGTGGTCAACGTGACCAATCGTGCCGACGTTTACATGTGGTTTTGTTCTTGCGAATACTTCCTTAGCCATTTCGTTCAAACCTCCAATTGCTTTCGGTTATTATTCCTTTAATCCTGTCTTAACAATATTACTAACACCTCACCGCCGCTTTTTACTTTCTTACGCTCGTTTAGCAGTCGCCGGCACGGCGACTTATTTTTACTTTTTACTTTTTACTTTATTCTTAATTTCCCCTTTCGGGTTTCCATTTCATTTAGCTGCTGAAGGGACTTGAACCCTTGACCCCGTCCTTACCAAGGACGTGCTCTACCACTGAGCTACAGCAGCGTTGTTAGTAATCCACTCTGCTCTTAATTCACAGCGTCAAACGGACACACGGCCATCAACAAATAACCGCCGCTGCTCTCTTCGCCTCTCGGCTGATAGGGAAACATCGCCGGCAAGACCGAAATAGTTAAAACACGCTCCCCGCACCTTTCGCCCATTCTACTTTTTCTGCTCATCAGGCGCAGGGACCGCATAAATACACAATATTTAGGTTGTAAAAGCATAGTAGTTTATCCAAACCGGCCGACTTTGCATAGCCTAATTTTTGTAAAAATTTCAATTTTTTTGAAAATTTTTCCCAAAATCCCCCATTTTCACAAAAACTTGGCCCGTTTGGGTTTGGTCCCGATGCCGCTTATCGGGATATTTAGCCCCGCCATCTTCGACGTTTCGGCGAGTGGCGGGGTTATTGGTTTCGGGTTAGC
>JBBABK010000194.1:0-4404 GCA_041657685.1 Phycisphaerae bacterium
CGCCGCTGCCCTCAAGGCCAAAGAATGCGAAATTTATACCGATGTCGACGGCGTGTACACCACCGACCCGCGAATTTTCACCGATGCCGTCAAGATGAAACAAATCAGCTACGACGAAATGCTCGAACTTGCATCACTCGGCGCAGGCGTTATGCACAGCCGAGCCATCGAGTTCGGCAAAAAATATAACGTCACGATTCACGTAAGAAGCAGCAGTTCAGAATCAACAGGCACATTGATAACACACGAGGTCCCCAAAATGGAAAATCTGGTAGTCTCCGGCGCAACCCTTCAGGAAGATATGGCAAAAATCGCTCTGGTCGGCGTCGACAATAGGCCCGGCAATGCCGCGAAAATATTCTCGCATCTTGCAAAGGAAAAAGTCGTCGTAAACGACATCATCCAGACCGAAGTCAGCGACGAAAAAGCGAGCATCTCGTTCACCGTCGGCACTTCCGACCTCAAAGCCGCAAAACGCGCCGTCGAAAAAATCAAAACCAAAGTCAACTGCGAAGAAATCTTCGTCCGCGAAGACATCGCCGAAGTCTCCATCGTCGGAATCGGGATGAGAACCCATTACGGCGTTGCGGACAGGATGTTCTCCGCGCTGGCTGATGCCAAGGTCAATATCGATTCGATTACCACGAGTGAAATACGAATAAGCTGCGTCGTCGACAAAGCCGAAGGCAAAAAAGCGCTTACCACAGTCTGCAAGGCATTCGACCTGGATAAACCCGCTTCCAAACGCAGAAAAGGCTGAGCATAGTTGCACGCCCGATAAAATCTCGGCCGTATTTTCATTGGTCCGAGAAAAACACGCTTGATAGGCGCGTGGTCGCCTGTTTTTCTTTCATAACTTCTGCAAACCCCTCACAGTAAGCTGCCTAAAATCTAAAAATTGGACGTCCGCTTAAATCAAGCCGATATATTTTTTAACGAAGGGACAAAGATTTTAATAAATTACAGGAACACGATATGAACCAGGAAACAGGCAGAACCAGCGAGCGAAGAAAACACCGAAGATTATCAGTTTTTAGTTTCCTGCACGCAACAGCAACAGTCGCCCAGCAGCCAACAACGGATAAAAATGCTCAGGCGAAATACTGGACCGGCCTGCTGGAAGACATCTCCTATGACGGCGCCCAGGTCAGGATGCCTCTCGATTGCCACAGTCATCTTTGCGCTAATCAGAACGTAGCCCTTGCGATTAATACCACGTTTATCGAAGATATCAGCATCGATTTAAATGCTCGTATCAAATACGTCAATCTCGTCGAAAACGAAAACAATATCCGCGTCGGAATTCAGTTTACAGGTTTGGAAAAAAATCCCCGCGAACAGGACAAAATCCTGCGGCTCTGCGATTACGGCAACAAGCTCAAAGCTACCGAAGCAGCTTGTGTCGAACCATCTGCCTAATTCGTATTCAGCAACTTAGGCCTGTTCCTCTGCAGCCAACGGGGTAAATCTTCGCGCTTAACTTGTCCCCACAAGCCGGCGCCGTTCTCCTGCGCCTCCGTCTGACGCTCGATATAATCATCATACATACTGTGGCGGAACCTCAAATCTGCGTACGCGTACCCCTCGCTCAGCAGCACCTCATTCAAAACCCGCCCGTCAGGCAATTCAACATACGCCAGCAGCCTGCCGTATTTACCACGCGTATTATTTCCAGCATCCAAACGAATCACTACCAGCTTATTCAGCGTCGATTCCCTCGTAAATTCCGATGCCTGCGGCCCGTAATACATCTCCCCACCCGGCGACTTGGACGTCTCCGGCGTATCGACCCCCCATAATCTTATCCGCGTCCAATTTTTATCCCTGTCCGGCTCATTAATATCCAGCGTATCACCGTCAACAACCTTTATTACCAAAAATTCTCTTCCGTCATACTTTTCAAAATCGTTTGAATCCGCCGCGCCGACCGCAATCGGCCTTTCTCCGGTTCGTTCAGTTTTCAAATAATCAACCGCCGCAGTCAGAACCAGCAGCACAATTACAAAAACAAGAACCGTGTTGCGGTTTTTCCGACTCAGCCGGTAATAATTTTTCCGCCTTCGTGCCATAAGATGATTATATCGTAAAGCTTAATCTCGAATTGATAACTCAAAACTCAGGACTCAGGACTCATAACTCAAAACTGTTATAATCCGTACTCTTTGATTTTCCGGTACAGCGTCCGCTCGCCAATCCCGAGAATCTTCGCCGCCTTTTCACGATTGTTTTCCGTCCTGCTCAGCGTATCGATAATCGCCTGCTTCTCCAGCTCACCAAGTGACATCCCGCCCAAATCTCCTGCCGCCGGCCTGGCCTGCCCCGGAAGTTGCCGAACCTGGTGAATCTCCGGCGGTATATCCCGTACGTCAAGCTTGTCCCCGTCACTCATCACCACCATCGTGCGAATGCAGTTACGAAGCTGCCTGATATTGCCCGGCCAGTTGTAACCGCTCAGCACCTTTTTCGCCGCGTCGGTCATTCCTTTAACCTTGGCGCCGGTCTCCTCCACGGCCTCAGCGATAAAATAATCTATAAATTCACTAATATCTTCCCTGCGTTCTTTGAGCGGCGGCACTGAAATACTCACACCTTTAATCCGGAAATACAAATCCTTCCTGAATTTCTTCTCCTCAACAAGCGCAGTAAGGTCGTGATTGGTCGCGCTGATTATCCGCACGTCCACTACTATCGGCTTATCCGAACCGACCGCCTGAACCACGCCGTCCTCAATCACCCGCAGCAGCTTGGCCTGCATATTCAGCGGCATATCACCAATCTCATCGAGAAAAAGTGTCCCCTTGTCCGCAATCTCGAACAGCCCTTTTCGGTCAGCCGTAGCGCCGGTAAACGCCCCCTTGGCATGCCCGAACAATTCGCTTTCCAAAAGTGATTCCGTCAGCCCCGCGCAGTTAATCGGCCTGAAGGGATAATTTCTCCGCTTCGAATTATCATGTATCGCACGCGCGATTAATTCCTTGCCGCTGCCCGAAGCCCCCTCAATCAACACCGATATATCCGACGGAGCGACACGCTTTAAAACCTCGAACACTCCCCGTATTGCCTGGTTCTGCCCGCGCACGCCCTCGAAGAAAAATCCGTCCTGCACGATATCGGCCCTTCGTTGTTTTGCCTTACCCGCCGAAATCTTCTTTCCAGCCTGCTCGACAAGCCCGCGAAGCTGGTCGATATCAATCGGCTTGACCAGATAATCGTACGCCCCGCGCCTAATCGCGTCTTTGCACGTGTTAATCGTCGCGTATGCCGTTATCAATATAACCTGCGAATCAGGATTGTTCCTCTTGGCCGCGTCGAGGACGTCCAAACCATCCATATCTTCTTCGTCGAATTTCAAATCCGTCACAACCAAATCGACCGTCTCGCTGCGTAAAATCTCCAGCGCGTCTTTCACCGTATAAACCGCGATTGCCTTGGCGCAGTATTTTTCCATCGCCTCGGCTATCCCGTCGGCGTGATTTCGCTCATCATCCACAACCAGCATCACAATGTCATTGGCCATCAGAAATTCCTTCGCCAGCCAGCGGTAATTCTATCGTAAAAGCTGTCCCTTTGCCAGGTTCGCTGACTACGCTGATTTTCCCGCCGTGAGCTTCGACTATCCTCTTTGCCGTCGCAAGCCCCAAACCCGTTCCGCCGGGCTTCGATGAACAAAACGGCTGAAACAATTTCGACAATCTCTCCGCCGCTATCCCCGGCCCAGTGTCACTGACAATTATCCTTGCGTTCGACCCCGCCCTGTCTGTGCGAATTATTATCTCTCCGCCGTCCCCAATCGCCTGCTGCGCGTTAATAAACAGGTTCAGCAGCACCTGTTTTAACAGAGCCGAATCCACTGTGCAAACAAGAGCGGATTTATGTAGACACTGCCTGAATTTTATCGAATGACTGTGCGCCTGTGGAAAATAAAAGTCCCCGACCTCGTCTATCAGTAAATTAATATCGGCCTGCGATGAATTAAGTTCCGTCCTGCCGAGGTATTTCAAAAACCCGTCGAGGATTCTTTCCAGCCTCTCAGCCTCCTGCCCGATAACGGAAACCTTTCGCCTGGCCCTGCTCAGCCGCTGCTGCGAATCATCAGCCGCCGAATCCACGCACTCCAGTTCCTCAGCTATCAGCTTAAGATTGATTTTAATAGTGCTCAGCGGATTCTTGATTTCGTGGGCAAGCTCCCCGGCGAGCCTGGCAAGTTCCTCAACCTGCCCGGCCGAGTCGTTCTGCTGCGATGATGAATCCTGCTTATATACCGTCATTACAAATCAAAACTTCCAAGCGTAACCCGTCAACAAAACAATCACACCTGTCACGACGGAATCGATTCGGTCTCAGGGGTTTTCTCTTCCGCCTTTTTCTTTTCCAGGATCGCCGCCTTGCGCGACAGCTTATACC
>JBBABK010000195.1:0-4370 GCA_041657685.1 Phycisphaerae bacterium
TATTTGTGTTTTCATCTCTGTGGCTGCTGTGTGCGGCTGTTTTCGCTCTGCCGGTACAGCCTGAACTGTTCGACGGCATCGGCATAAACCAGCTTTGGCAGCACGAGCCGAACCTCGCCGGGCAAGGCGTTAACGTCGCGGTGATTTGCCGGAGTATGACTTATATTAACGGAATGCCGCAGAATGATTACAGGCCCGACGTTACGCACGACTGTTTAGCTGATATTAAGTTTGACCTGCAAAACGACTCCCAATTCCTCGCAGGCACATCACCCCACGCAACGGCTGTCTGCTCAATTTTGTTCGGAAAAGACTGGCAGCCCGTCGCAAACAATTTCGAAGAACTCAGCTACCGCGGGCTTGTCAGTGACGCCAACGCCGAAGTAATCGAATTTTGGCATTTCCTGAAAAATCAGGTTTTCAACAATTCCCAACCTGATGCTGATGTACTTTCTTTCAGCATCGGCAGCGTGTTCGATGACTGGTGGACGCGGGGAATCGAAGCGTTAGCGGAACAATACGGAACGACAATTGTCGCGGGAATCGGCAACGGGTCATCCGTTTATGATTTGCCGTTATATCCGGCTGCCGGCTCGAATGTAATTGCCGTCGGTGTAGTCGAGCAGACTAAAAACGGATTCAACTGGGCAAAATCCGAACGCTCCACCGGCGGACCTACCGAAGATAACAGATGCAAACCTGATATTGTCGCGCCGGGCAATTATCTTGCCGCTGTCGCTTTTGAACCCAATCAGTATCAATACACGGGCGATTATTCCAGTTTCGCGACGCCGGCCGTTGCAGGCACTGCCGCCCTGCTGATTCAAAAGGCACAAACAGAACCGAATGCGGGAGAAATCCTGACCGGCCCGAACGGCAACTGTGCAGTTAAAGCGATACTGATGAACACCGCGGCGAAACTGCCCTACTGGCACAAAGGAAAGCTCGGCAGCGAAGACGACCACGAGGTACCTCTTGATTTAATGCACGGCTCCGGCGTGCTCGACGCGTTTGGCGCATACAATACACTAACGGCCGGCAGATATGAGCCGGGCGAAGCAGCCGACGAAGGATGGGACCTTAATAATGTCGAACAGGGACTGGAAAACGTATATCAGTTCAGCGTCAGTGAACCTAACAATAAAACAATCGTGGTTACACTTGCGTGGAACAGGCATTATCAAAAGCGGTATCCGTTCGAGCGGGACGAGGAAAAGGACGTTGACCTGAAGCTGGAATTACTGGCTTACGATAAAAACGGAAACAGCTTTCTACTCGATTACAGCGACAGCGAGGCAGATAACGTCGAGCATATTTATATCCCTGCTGATGCAAACTATGTCAATTATGAAATCGTCGTTTCCATCGCTGACGAAGCTAATCCCGAATCCGTAATCACTGAAGATTACGGCATTGCGTGGAGAGTGATTGAAACTGACAAGCAAAATGATATTTCCTGGTTCGACCTCAATCGCGACGGCGGCATCGACAAAAATGATATTGCCGTGCTGCTCGAAAACGCATCCAAATTCCAGAGAGGCTCGGCGAATTATCTCATTGGCGATATTAACAATGACGGTATGATTGACGTCAAAGATATAAGTATGTTCGCCAGACGCATCAGATAATAACAAAATCATCCGCGACTAAAAAATCCTTCCAAAAATCTCTTCTTTCTGGTAAATATCCTCACTTATGAGAACCGTCGAGAAAATCAAAAACCGAAATACAATCGTCGAAGCGCCGCCCTCTAAAGCACATACGCTACGGGCTTTGTTCATCGGCTCGCTCGCCGAGGGCCAGACCGTTATTGAAAAGCCCCTGCTGGGCCAGGACCAGCTTAACGTGATTAACTGTCTCAAGGGGCTTGGGACTTCAATAGAGAAGCAAAGTGATAAAATTATCATCGAGGGCAAGGCCGGCAAATTCACACCTGTTAGTAAAGAACTTAACGTAGGCGAGTCGGGCGTCGGGATGAATTTTTTAAGCAGTGCGGCCTGCCTGTCTGATAAACCTGTTGTGCTGACGGGTTCGGCGAGAATTCAGGAACGGCCTATCGGCGAGGTTATCGAAGGTCTAAAACAGCTTGGAGCTAAAATCGAATTTGTTAAAAAAGACGGATTTCCCCCTGTCAGGATTCTCGGCGGCGGCATCGAAGGCGGAACAGCGAAAATGCACGGACAAAAGACATCGCAGTATTTCAGCTCCGTTTGCATTTCGACTCCCTATGCCCGCAAAGATGTTTGCATCGAGTGCGTCGATGAAATGACCGAGCGGCCTTACCTCGATATCAGCCTGCAGATGATGAGCGAGTTCGGCGTGGACGCAAAAAATAATAATTATAAGTTAATCGAAATACCGCGAGGAAAATATACAGGCAGGACAATCAGAATCGAAGGTGATTACAGCAGCGCATCATTTTTCCTCCTTGCAGCGGCTATAACACAAAGCAGAATCACTGTAACAAATCTGCGGACTGATACCAAACAAGGCGACAAGGCATTTATAGATTTGATGGAGCAGATGGGCTGTAAAATAAATCGAGAAGTTGATAAAATTGCCGTCGAAGGAAATAAGCTTAAATCAATAGAACGTGATATGAGTGACATTCCCGATTTGGTTCCCCCCGCCGCGATAGCGTGCGCTTTTGCCGATGGGACAAGCCGATTGACTAATATAGGACATCTGCGGCACAAGGAATGTGACAGGCTCGCGGTGATGGCGGAGGGGCTGCAGAAGATGGGAGTCAATGCCCGATGCGATGAGACTTCATTAATAATCGAAGGAAATCGCGATGCGCACGGGGCGATTATCGACCCGCATAACGACCACAGAATCGCGATGAGCTTCGCGGCTGCGGGACTGGTAACCGGCGGGCAGCAAATCGAAAATCCCGGCTGCGTAGCCAAATCTTTTCCGGACTTCTGGGAAAGGTTTGAAATTTTCTATAAATGAATTATACTTCAGACAGATAAAATTAAAAAACTGTCACAAAATAAGCTGATTTATTAACGATTTTTATGAGCAAAACCAAAGGCCAGATTGAAGCAGAAATAAGCGAAGCTCTGATACAGTTCGAGAAAGAATATATGGGCCGCGGGCCTGAGGAAACCCAGACCTATATTATTGACGACATTATACTTATCAGGCTCAGGCGAGTACTCACGCCTGCTGAACAACAATTGGCCAAAAGCGATAAGGATACGAGAGGCTTAATTCTTGTTAAGCAAGTCAGAACCGAACTTTTAGAGAAAGCAAGAACTCTTCTGAACACGGTTATCTCCGACATAACAGGACAAAAAGTTATCAGTCTTCATACCGACATCAGCACCGTAACAGGGGAACGAATAATCGTATTCACCCTTAACGGCTCTCCCATAGGAAAAAAATAAATATTTCAAAACCAGAAAAAAGCTATTTAATTCTTGATTTTTTCTTGACAGCTTAATTAAATATCATTATCATTTTTTGATTAGTTTAGGGTAATTGGGCAGATTAACAGGAGGTAGCATTTACCTGCTGGATATACGCCGCCAAAAAGTTACAAACTTTTTTGTCGGTTTTTTTATTTGCCCCTAAATTCTAAGGATGCAGGTTGAGGGCGTTTTTTTCAAGACGGCCCTGTAAGATGCAGACCAGAATACCGAAGTATAGGCTGCCCGGTTTTTTTTCGCAAATTTCAAAGAATCCCGTGTGGCAGCAATAATTGAAATTGTCTGATAATACCTTTTGGGAGTATTGTAAATTGGCTGATAAAAATTGTAAATTGTTAGAGAATCCCTCTGTGCCGCAGTATATTTCCGATCTGCTCGAAAACTGTCATGGCTGGTCGATTCCTGACAATAGGCAGGAATTACTTTTGCTGGCAATGGGCAGGAAATCAGAAGGCGTATTCGAAGTCGCTTACGAAGTAACCGGCAAAGGCCGAATCGTTGAAGCGACTGTTACGCACTGCAAAAACGGTCTTGTTGTAAATTATCCCGAACCTTATATGAGAAGACGAGACCCGGCCTGTATGCTGGTTGCGGACGAAAAGCCGACCGACAAAGCTACTTTTACTGACAGATTTGGAGAATCTTTTAAACGTGTAAGGCAGGAAACGTTCAACTGGATGAAACAACAATGCCTTATTGTTATGCCTTTTATACCGGGAGGTGCCGAAACCGCCAAACAACGCGGCGCGCTGCTTATCGCTCCGGACAATGCAGGTTTTTTCATCGCGGGCTTAGCTGACCTTCAGGGAATGCTTTCACCGAAACAAATCCCGGACGATTTTCAAATTTCAAGCATACTTTATCTCGCTCCCCCGTTCAGACACACTCACTTTAACGGCAAACAAATCGTTGTGCATAATCGTCTGGACGGGATGC
>JBBABK010000196.1:0-4358 GCA_041657685.1 Phycisphaerae bacterium
GTGAGCTTGTCGAAACGAGGACGGCTCTGGGGGCACGCGCTTCAATCGAATCACTGATAAAACTGACTCCGGAACAGGCGCATTTAATTTCCGACAGTGAGGAAAAAGATGTTAAAGTCCGCGAGCTGAAAGCCGGTGACATAGTTCGCGTATATCCCGGCGACAATATCCCTGCCGACGGCGAAGTAGCAACCGGCCTTAGCAGCGTCAACGAGGCGACCATCACGGGCGAATCGCTGCCGGTCGATAAAGTGCCCGGTATGCAGGTCTTCGCGGGAACAAACAACCTGACCGGCTCGCTCGATATAAAAGTGACAAAAGCCGGCAAAGACACAACGCTCGGAAAAGTACAGTCGCTGATTTTGCAGGCAGAGCAGTCGAGGATTCCAATCGTCACGATTATCGAACGCTATGTAAAATGGTACGTTCCGACGATTTTGATGATTGCCCTGGTGTTTTATTTTTTCACCCGAAATATACAGCATGCAATATCGGTGCTGATTATCGCGTGTCCGTGCAGTTTGATTCTCGCCACACCCAGCGCGATGGTCGCGGCGATAAGCTCTTCGGCCCGATTGGGAATTCTCATTAAAAACGTCTCGCATCTCGAAGTTGCCGGCCGAATGACCGCTATGGTCTTCGATAAAACCGGAACACTTACTACCGGCAGATTGTATGTCACCAAGCTGACCCCTGCCGAAGATGTCGAGGCCGCGGAACTACTGGCCGATGCAGCCGCCGCAGAGCAGATGAGTAAGCATCCCGCCGCTCGCGCGCTTGCACTGGTCGCCAGGGAAGCAAACCTGAATTTGCCAACGGTCGAAGATTTCAAAGAAACGCCCGGCAAGGGAGTCACTGCGACGGTCGATTCACAAAAGATAATGGTCGGCAGGGACACGTTCCTGAAAGAAAATAATATCGATATTACAAATGTGTCCGACCCCGCACTACACGAAGATCAGGGTTTCAGCACGCTTTATGTCGCAAAGGGAAATAAATGCATCGGCTGGATAGGCCTGCAGGATAAAACCCGTCCCGAAGCACAGAAAGCAGTAAAGGAATTATTCGACGCCGGCGTAAAAAGGATAACAATGCTCACCGGCGACCGTGAGGAAGTCGCCAACCGCGTCGCGGGCGAACTGGGCTGCACCGATTTCAAGGCACACTGCCTGCCGCAGGATAAACTTGCCATCGTGGAAAAAATCAAAAGCGACGGCCATACGGTTGTCGTTGTCGGTGACGGAATCAATGACGCACCGGCCCTTGCCGCGGGCGACCTCGGCATCGCGATGGGAGCGGCCGGCAGTGACGTGGCGATTAATTCCGCCTCGGTGGCACTTATGAGCGACGACCTGCGAAGGCTGCCGTTTTTGGTCAGGCTTTCACGCGCCACAAGGCGGGTGATTTACCAGAACATCGCGTTCGGCATATCGTTCATCGTGCTGGGAATTTCATTTTCGTTTTTGATACTGCCGACAATAGCCGCTATATTACACTTTGTAAGCTCGCTGGTTGTCGTGTTCAACAGTGCCCGTCTGGTACGCTACGGCGAAGAGCTCGAACAGGCACAGGCCCAGTGAACTATAAGTACATAGAAATTTCTTAATTCTGAAATCCGATATGAATCAGAACGATAATTTTGCGATTGAAACTTTTTCGCTCAGCAAGGTTTTTTCCGACCTTTGGGGCAGGATGAAAGTCTATGCCGTTAACGAGCTTAATCTCCAAATCCGTTACAACGAAGTGTATGGCCTGCTCGGCCCTAACGGTTCCGGCAAGACCACTACTATTAAGCTGCTGCTTGGCCTGCTGTACCCGACAAAAGGCAGGACGCTGATGCTCGGCGGCAGTTCCACTGACCCGAAAATCAGCGCACGCATCGGATTTCTGCCGGAAGAATCTTATTTATATAAATACCTCACCGCGCGTGAGACGCTCGATTTTTACGGTAGATTGTTTTCGCTGCCGCGTCACGTACGAAAAGCACGAATCGAAGCACTGCTCGAAATGGTCGGACTTAAAGCGGTAGCAAATCGGCAGGTAGGAACTTTTTCAAAGGGTATGGCCCGGCGAATCGGACTGGCGCAGGCGCTTATCAACGACCCGGATTTATTGATTCTCGATGAGCCGACGACGGGACTCGACCCTATCGGCACAAGGCAAATCAAAGACTTGATTATAGAACTTGGCAAAAGGGGCAAAACCGTTCTTCTGTGCAGCCACCTGCTGGCCGACGTCGAGGATATCTGCGACCGCATCTCAATTCTGTACGGCGGTCGAATCCAGGCAGAGGGACAAGTCAGGCAATTGCTGCAACAGAGCAATAAAGTGCAGATAACATCCGATGCGCTGAGCAGCTCCACAATCGAAAATATCGAGAAACTAATCGAATCCGAAAACGTCGAATACGAAGTTTCTTCGCCGATGGAAAAACTCGAAACATATTTTATCCGAACGGTGACAAAGGCGCAGGAAGGTGAGGTTCCGACAAGCGGAGCGGTCAGTACCACGATGATTGGTGATTTCCTCGCAGCCGAGGCCTCGCAAAAAAGCATTCTCGATAAACTTGTTACCGCGCAGGTCAGTGATACTAATAAAGAAGAAGTTCCGTCAGCCGACAAATTACTGGAAACAAAAACGGAAAAACCTGTTCGAGCCGAAACATCTCCTGACGAACCGAACGAGGATGTGCTCAGCGAGTTAACCAGCGGGCCAAAGGTAGTTAAACCAGTGGAAAAACCAGAACCCGCCAGGAGCGAACCGGCCGAAGCTGAAAAAGTCCGTGACGACATACTCGAACAATTAACGAATAAGCCGAAAGAAACAAAAGAACAAAACGACAATAATACACAGCAGGAGAAGCCCGATGCGTAGTATCTGGGCTGTTGCGGCAAATACAATCCGTCAGGCACTTCGAATGAAAATCGCGGCAGCTTTCATACTGCTGATGGTTATCCTTATACCCGTAATGGGCCTCGGCGTCACGGGCGACGGCACAATAAAAGGCAAACTTCAAAGTTTTACAACCTACAGCCTCGCATTGGTTAGTCTGCTGCTTTCACTGCTGACTATCATTGTGGCCGCGTATAGCCTTTCGGATGATATCAAACAGCATAGAATTTTTATGGTGCTGACAAAACCGATTCGCCGTTACAAATTGCTCGTTGGCAAACTGCTCGGCGTCATTCTGCTCGACCTGATACTGCTGGTCCCGATATGCGGAGTTATATACGGCATTACGCTGTACATCCCAAAACACAGCAACGCAACACCGGAGCAGATGCAGACGCTCAGGAATGAATTTTTCACCGCGAGGGCGAGTGTCAAACCGCCGCAGCCGGACGTCACCGACGAAGTAATGAAAACATACCAGGAGTTGAAAAGCCAGAATCAGCTTCCGGAACGGATGAGCTATAATGAAATCATCGCAAATCTCACACAGCTAAAAAAACTCCAGAGCCGTGCCCTGCCGCCCGGCGGTGAAATACGCTGGCAGTTCGACAACATCAGGCTTTCAGAGTCAGAGCCAAACATCTTTATAAGATACAAATATGACGTTTCGAGTAATCCGCCCGACCTGAGCATCGTCAGCGGATGGATGGTCGGCGACCTTCGGCAGCTTCCGATGGTTCCGCAGGGCAAGGGCAGCATTTACACATTCAATAAAAAGGATTTAATAAGGACATTCCACGAGCTGGAAGTCAACGGCAACGCTGTGGCGGCCGACGGTCATCTCGAAGTTCTTTTTTACAATCCGCCTGTGAATAATACCGTTGTAATCTTCGACCCGGATGAAGGAGTGGAAATTCTTTATAAGGCAGAAAGTTTTACCACGAATTTCATAAAAGCGGCTTCGATGATATTCGCAAGATTGGTTTTCCTGGCTTGTGTCGGCGTTTTTGCCGCAAGCTTTTTATCGTTTCCCGTCGCCGTGCTGTTTGCGATGACGATATTTTTTATTACCACAATCAGCGGTTTCTTCCTCGAAGCTGTCGGATTTCTAAGCACTGATGTCGGAACCATTTATCATTATACCGTTGCCCCGCTGGTGCGGCTTGTGCCGAGATTCGATATTTACAACCCCTCGCATTATCTTGTGCCGGCAAGACAAATCGGCTGGATGCTGCTGGCGAAAATGTTCGTCCTGCTGATTTGTCTTCAGTCGTTAATAATTTTTCTGTTCTCACTTGTAATTTTTGAATTACGGGAAATCGCGAAAATTACTGTTTAATAAATGCGTACACGTGACATTACAATCAGTTTGACGGCTCTTGCAGTCGCAGCAGCAATGTTGTTCGCGGCCGGCAGTCAGCTCGACTACATAAATTCACAGCGCAAAGCTATGAACCTTGTTGTCA
>JBBABK010000197.1:0-4331 GCA_041657685.1 Phycisphaerae bacterium
CAGCCGACGGCATACCGGCTGCGACGTTCTCACTGAGCGTATCGCCTGCTGGTATGACCATCGATTCAGGCACCGGCGTAATATCCTGGACGCCTGATGATACGCAATTAGGCCTCAACGCCGTGACGGTAGTTGCATCCAACGGCCAGAGTCCTGATGATACTCAAAGCTTCGATATAGACGTTGCTATGACTCTGATTGATGATTTCAATGACAACAGGCGAGGTGCGATGTGGCGAATTTATGTCGAGGATCTCGAAGGTACACAGGTAATCGAGGACGCTAACCGGCTGAATATTACATCTCCCGGCGGAATCGATTTAACTTCCATCTGTGTCGGACAATGGACAATGAATGACAACGCTGATAATACTGTGGTTCTGGACAGCTCCGGCAACAATAACAACGGTACAGCGCGTCGGAACACCTCGATTTTGCACACAGACAGCGGCAATCCACCCTACCTGAACGGCGCCTTGACTTTCAATCGTACCGATGCTGATTATATCACGACGAGTATGAATAACTTCCCGTCGGGAGCCGAACCAAGAACTGTTTCAACCTGGGTATACCGCAGCAGCACTACCGGATACTATCAGGTAATCTTCGGCTATGGCGAGGACGTGACTGGATATTCGGTATTCGGAGCGTTCTTCGATTATTTAGGAAACCTGTACTGCTGGAACAACTACTTTAATAACAGCTACAACTTCGATACAGGCATTGATATACCGCTCGGACAGTGGACGCATATAGCATTTACGTACGACGGAACGGATATCAGGGCATATAAGAATGCAGAACTGATAAGCACAACAGCAAGAACACTGGCTACAGGTTTGGAAAAATCTGCGATGGGTGGAAACACCTGGGGCAATTCTGATTACCTCACCGGTGCAATCGATAACTTTATGATATTCGACGATGTGTTATCACAGGAAGAAATCAGCCTGCTTTATAACAATTCTATCGAAGGTAGAGAAGGCATCCCGGACGGCAGTACCGGTGTCAACACGGCGGATTACTCATCCAACGGCTGGAGCCTTAGTACGGCAGAAGATTTTGCCGTTAAGGTTGATTTCCATTACAGCGACCTGAGTGACGGTGACGGCTGGGCCGGGATTACCGTCGGAGACAGCAACAGCTACGTCTCGATTTCAGCGGGTTCCGACAGCAACGAATCGTACTTCTATTATGAAGCTATCGTTGACGGAAATACGATTAGCGAGAAAGAGCTTAGAATGGTTGATGACGGCACATTATACGTGTCGTACAACGCAGCTTTGAATGATCTCTATTTGAGCACTGTTGGATTCGGAAGTGAAGACGCTTACAACTGGAGCACGACCACAAGCCCGATAGCGGGACAGTGGACGGATGAGTCGGTTACTGTGTCCATTGGCGGAGGCACGAGTTCTGCCGTCGATTCGGGTGAAGCTTATCTCGACGACCTGACGGTATTAAATGCCGAGCTGTTTGGATGGCCGGTCGTTACGGATATTGACGGCGACGGTTATGTCGATGCGTTCGATTTGGGTATTATGGCTGATAACTGGCTAATGACAGACGTTGGCCTCTATGGAGGCGATATTAACGGAAACGGCCAAAGTGACGGGATTATTAACTTCCTCGATTTCGCCGAGCTTGGATTAGCATGGTAGTTCAATAGTTTAAACTACCTGGTAAAATGAATATCAGCCTGCAGGGTTTTCTCTGCAGGCTGATTTTTTTACTTACATAAATTTGAATTATTTCATATTTTTCACTATAATCACAGAGGGTCGAAAAATTTTTAATAAGGAACTTAGTCGAAAATGAAAAATAAACATCAAAAACTTACATCTTTATTCGTATTTTTTGCCATAGCAGTTGTTACAAGTAACTCATTTGCCGGCACGAACGTTCACGTGTGGCAGATGCAGGAAATCAAGTTAGAGGCGGCAAACGATTACAATAATATCTATACAGATGTGACCTGCTGGGTGGATTTGAATGGCCCGAATTTTTCAAAGAGAATTTATGGCTTCTGGGACGGCGGCAATACCTTTGTGGTTCGCATCACAGCGACCGAGACGGGAAAGTGGCAATGGACAAGCGGTTCAAATCAACCCACGGATAAAGGACTTAACGGCCAAACCGGTGAATTCACCGCTGCGGAATGGACTAAGGAAGAAATACAGCAGAATCCGAACCGCAGAGGTTTTATCCGGCCATCATCGAACAGTCACGCATTGCAATATGCCGACGGAGAACCGTTTTTTATGGTCGGCGATACATGGCTTGCGGGGGCTACGTGGCGGCTGCCATTCCGAGGGGCTGCGTCTGCGGAAAATTACGAGCCGGGGCCGGGCATCGGGTTCGAAGACGCGGTAGCATACCGCAAGAAACAGGGCTTTAATTCGGTCAGTATGATAGCCTGTTTTCCGAACTGGGAATCGGACTGTTATCCAAACACGTACGCGGATTCCAACGGCATTTACCTGAGAAACGCGTGGGAAAAATTCGACTATATCGTCGATAAAAATAAACCAACCGCGAAAAACATGCGTGATGAATACGGCAACCTGCCTTTCAAAATATCGGATGAGCATCAGGGCGTAGCTGATTTCGATAAAATCAATCCTGAGTATTTTCAGAGCCTTGATAAGAAGATGCAATATCTTTCGGAACAGGGATTCGTACCACTGCTGGAGACCGTAAGAAGAGACGCCTGCCCGTCGTGGAAGGCTTATTTCGATTTTAATGAATCATACTCGCGCTACGTTCAATACCTGATTTCCAGATACGGCGCTTATAACATTATCTTCAGCGGTATACACCTTGACTGGATTCCAAAAGAATACAGCCTGACCGCGGACCAATTTAATGAAGCACTTACATATCATCTGAAAAAATACGGGCCGCTGCCGTTCGGCCAGCCGCACACGACGCTAATCAACGATTCGACATACAAACAATTCGGCCACAATGAGCAATGCCCCTGGCTGACGATGCACAGCGTAGGCAATAAGCCTCGCGACCACAGCGTTGCCAGGATGATTGAAAAACTCTTTACACTTGAGCCGGCGTATCCCGCCATAAATTTCGAACCTTATTACACGGGCTGGAATCACGAAATAAATATGCCCAACGGCGAACGCCCGCCGGCCAATTCCGCACGCGACAATTATTTCTCACGTGCGCAGATGTACGGCTCGGTCCTTTCCGGCGGATTGTCGGGACACGTGCACGGCACAAGCGCATACGATATCACAACTACAGGCGAGCCTGCCGGTGCTCGGCCGCATTTCTGGGATGCGCTCAAATTCGAATCAGGCAATTATATGCAGCACCTTGCGAAATTCGTATTATCCGAAGGAAATAAATATCAGCAATTACAACTCGGCTCACAATACATACAGCCGCAAAAAGCGCCGAACAGCCCGCCGAGAGGACTTGACGGCTGGTCGTATATGATGATTACGCCCGAAAAAGATTTCGCATTAATGTATTTTGAAAACCAGGCTGTTATGCCGACGTTAAGCGGGTTAAATCCTGACACATCATACAGTTTTCAGTGGTACAATCCCGCCAACGGCCAATGGGAGAAAAGCGTATCAATAAAAACAAATTCCCAAGGCGAACTCGTACTGCCGGAATTTCCCGACGGTCAAAATCCCTGCTCCAAAGACTGGGCTGCTAAATTGATGAAGGAGTAAATTAGCGAGGCTTATTTTTTGCGCCAAGCTGGCCGCAGGCCGCTTTGATTTGTCGGCCCATACGAAATCGAATTGATGTTTCATAACCTGCCTGGGCTAATGCATCTTTGAATTTCCTGATAGTCTGGCGGCCGCTTGCCCTCAACTCACAGCCCGAATGGGGATTATATTCAATCAAATTGATATTGCACATCAGCCCCTTGAGCATATTGGTAAGCTGACGCGCTTCTGCAAGGCTGTCATTGATACCGTCCAGCAGAACATATTCGAATGTTACGCGATTTCGATTCTTACTCTGGTAAAATTTAACCGCTTTCAGCAATTCAGATATTGGATACTTGACGTTTATCGGCATTAGCTTGTCGCGCTTATTATCGCTGACGGCGTTTAATGAAATCGCAAGTCTCGGCTGAATAGTCTCCCCGGCCAGCCTGCGTATTCCGTCGGCCTGGCCGCAGGTGCTGACGGTTTGGTGGCGGATTCCGATATTTTTGCCGGCCGGGTCGTTAAGAATGCGTACCGCTTTTATCACCGCGTCGTAATTATCAAGCGGTTCGCCCATTCCCATATAAACCACGTTCGAAATCCGCTCCCCCGTTTCGGCATTGAATATATTGACCTGGTCGACAAGCT
>JBBABK010000198.1:0-4323 GCA_041657685.1 Phycisphaerae bacterium
TTCGCCGCGCCGGCGAAGCGGCACTCTTGCGAACAGAAATTTTGGCGACAGTAATTCGGGACCGAGCGGAAAAATTCGCACATTCAGAATTCAGCGTCGTATCGAATTGCCAAATTCTTCCTTCCACTTTCGGTGCATTCCTCAGAAAGTTGAAAACAATATTTATACCATCCGGAGAAACCCTGTCAAGATATATTGTAAAATTTAAAAATTATTTTTCCGCATTATGTAAGTAAAGGCCTTAAACAAATAGATTTACAAATAGTTTTTTTTAACTTACGCTAAAGTAAAATTGAAGGAATGATTTTGTGAATATTCTATCTGCCATTATTTTTCTTATAATCGGTCTGCTGGTTTTGTGGAAAGCGGCGGATTTCCTTGTTTCGGGGGCGGTGAGCCTGGCGAACCGCCTCGGCATCAGTCCGCTTGTCATCGGGCTGACAATAGTAGCGATGGGAACAAGTGCGCCGGAGGTGGCTGCGAGTATCGCGGCGACAATTCGAGGGGCCGGCGACATCGCGATTGGAAACGTGTTCGGGTCGAATATCGCCAATCTCGCGCTGGTCGGCGGGCTGTGCGCGATGATTCGGCCAATATCGGTGCGGCTGGAAACCCTCAAAAAAGAAATCCCGGTGATGGTCGGTGTTGCGCTGCTGTTATTTCCGGTGTTATATAATTTAACTGTGTCACGAGATGAGGGAATCATATTACTGGTTTTGTTCGCGGCTATGATTGCGGCGATGGTATGGCAGACAAAGAAACAGATAAAACAAAAGCCGGACATTGAGGCAGAACTGCGAGAGGAAATTCAGACGGTTAAAACGGTCAAGGCGCAGGCGCTGTGGGTGAGCATAGTAATTATCATTGTCGGTTTGGCGGGGCTGGCGTTCGGAGCGGACATTACGCTGCGCGGGGCGGTGGTAATCGGCGAGAGGGCGGGATTGAGCCAGGCGGTAATCGGGATGACGATTGTGGCGGTGGGGACGTCGCTGCCGGAACTGGCGACGAGCTTGGTCGCGGTTTTGAAGAGACAGGACGATATTTCCATCGGCAATCTCGTTGGGTCGAATATTTTTAATACGCTGCTGGTGGTCGGTTCGGCAGGTGTTGTGCGACCGCTGCATATTAACGCAAGGCTGATTGGGGCGGATTACTGGATTATGGTCGCGGTCAGTATCGTGTTTATGGTGATGTCGATACTCGGCAAGAAGATAAGCAGAAGGGATGGGGTGATATTGTTCTGCGGGTACATCGCTTATATTGTGTATCTTCTGGCGTTTCCAGAAATCATTAGAAATTAAAACGTCATACAGCCGGTGTAGATATTCATAAATTCTTTTTCGTGTGCGATTTCGAGGTACTGGATTTTTCGGGCGAGGTGCCCTGCCAATTCGCGGGAGGTGGTATTTAATAAAATCATTGTCGCGCCGACGCTCGCGGCATTACCTACGAACTGGATTTTATCTTCGGGAATATTCGGCAGCAGGCCGATTCGAATCGCGCTGGCGCGCTTGATATAATTGCCGAAAGCCCCCGCCAATAAAATTCTGTCGATGTCATTTTCTGTGATGTTCAATTTTTTAAGAAGCAGTTTGACACCGGCAGCAATGGCGGCCTTGGCGAGCTGGACTTCGCGGACGTCCTGCTGTGTTAGAACCACAGCGGGTTGACCATCGTTTGTAAAAGCTATTACAAAGGCAGGCTGATTGTTTTTTGTTATGATTCGCTTTGAAATGCTCGGCGGCAAATCCGATTTTTTTATTATTCGGCCGGTGGAGTCAAGCACGCCCAAATCGAGCATAACAGCTACGGCGTCGATGATGCCGCTGCCGCAAATAGTTGTCGGTGGTTTGCTGCCGATTACATCGACGTCAATATCCTTATCGTTAATAAATACCGATTCAATTGCACCCTCGGCCGCCCTGCTGCCCTGGCTGATACGCGCGCCTTCGAGGGCCGGGCCTGCGGCACAGCTGACGGCGTATAAATTATTTCTGTCGCCGCTGACGAGTTCGCCGTTGGTGCCGATATCTACAAGCAGTGTTAATTTTTCCGCGAGATTTATATCAACGGCCAAAGCTGCGGCAACGGTATCCGAACCGACGAAGCCCGCGATATTTTCGACGACGCGGATATTCGCACCGGGATTGATTTTTACATTCAGTTCCTTCGCGGTGATATCGCAGGCATCGAGTAAGTGCGCTTTGTATGGAGCCTGGCCGAGTTGTACGACCGGCAGGTGCAGCAGGATATGCGTCATTGTGGTGTTGCCGACGGCTGTCATTTGGAAAATGTCGTTGCGGTCGGAGCCGGTAGTTTTGCAAAGCCTGTCTATAAGATTATTGATGCAGCCAACGATAAGCTGCTGGAGTTCGGATAAATTTTCATCGCTTTGGGCATACGAGATTCTGCTTACCACGTCGTCGCCGTGGATTGACTGGGGATTGAAGTCGGCTTCGGCGACGAGTAGTCTGCCCGTGATGAGGTCGATTAGTTTCGCCACTACGGTTGTTGTGCCGATATCGACCGCAAGGCCGAGGGCTGTTTCTGTGCCGGTTTTGACATAGGTCGGTTTGACGGGCCTGTCGATTCCGTGCTGCAGAATTTTCTGTTCGTACAGTTTCGACGCGGCCGGGACGGTAACGGTCAAGTCGCAGTCGATTATGTACCGGCAGGCGAGGACCTGTTTTTTATCCGGCTCTATAAGTACGGTGCATTTTTTGCAGGTGCCTTTGCCGCCGCAGGAGGAATTAAGGATAATCCCGGCAAAGTTGGCGGCTTCAAGGAGCGAGGCGCCAGCGTGGATGGAGACTCGTTTGCCGTCGGGTTGGAAGGTTATATTAAAATGGCGCATCGTTAATAGTCATTAGTGAACAGTGAATAGTCGTTAGATAAAACGACTTTATACTAACAACTATTACGTAACCTGGTGCCTGACTTTCCAGCGGGCACGTCTCTTTTTGCTGCCGATTTTACGCCTTCTTCTTGGTTTTGCCATTTATCACTCCTGAGATACTATTTTGCAGCGCGATTTCGTATCGCGCAAAAGAATTTCAAACCGATACAAAGTATGCTATTATAACGGTTAGCAGATATAATTCAATAGAAGAATTTATCCGCGAATTTCGCGGAGTCAGGGGCGGTTATGATACAGTGCAAAGAATGCGAATTGTGCGAATTCGGCGACAACGGGCAGCGGATTTTCAAATGCGACCCGTTCATCAATATCAAGGAGCCGGAGTGCATCGCGAAGTGGCAGTTGATTCGGCTCGATATGCTCGTGGCCAGCTACCAGGGAATGCTCAAGTGGTACGACAAGATGGGGCCGCTGCAGGATAAATTGTTTAAATATATGCAGCGGGAGGTTGATTCGATGGATGAGACGGAACGGTGGAAGCTGGACGAGAATGAGGATGAGGAGCCGGGTAAGCAGTTGTGATTAGCTTTGAGGAGATTTATCGAAACTGTGGCCGCAGGTGTCGGCGGTGATTAGCTCAGATTCGGTTCGCGGGTATTTTCGGCAGTTTAGCGGGCGAATCGGATAAATTTTGCAGATGGCCTTGTTCTGCTCGTCGAAGGCCAGCCAGGGACAGACGTTCGGCAGCTTACAGCAGGCGCCGCAGCGGTTGCATTGACCCCGGCGGTTTTTGGCGACCGGCAGTATGCTGGTGAGCGTTCGGGTCAGCTTGGCGGCCCAGGTATTTTTTGAATTTTGAATTTTATTTTCTGTCATAAAGATGCGTTGCAGGGTATCAGTTTTTCGCTAATATTGCAATAAATAAGCCAAAAACAGCGTTTATTATGTAGATGCGAGCATGGGAAAAGTACAGAGCAGAGACCTGGAAATCATAATATCGGGCTGTAAGAAGAAAGATGCTGCGAGTTTTTCCAGGCTCGTAGATGCTTACAGCACAAGACTTTATGGTTATTTTTACAGGCTGTGCGGTGATAAAAATGTCAGTGATGACCTGCTCGCCGAGCTCTTTGTAAAGTTGTTGGAGAAAATCGACTATTTCCGCGGGGGCAATTTTGACGGCTGGCTTTTCACGGTTGCAAGTAATATCTGGCACGACCGGCTTCGAGCTTTGCAGCGTGATGACAAGGCCCTGCAAGGGCTAAGAGAGGAATTGGAACTGTCGGCAAAGCAGAACCGGATGAGCGGACAGGAAATGCGGATGATTGACAGGCTTGGCAAACAGCTCGGGACGCTCGATGAGGAAAGCCGGGAGCTGATAATGCTGCGTTTTTATTCAGAAATGAGTTTTAAGGAAATAGCCGAGTCGCGGAAAATGCCGATAGGAACGGTATTATCGAAGGTTCACA
>JBBABK010000199.1:0-4269 GCA_041657685.1 Phycisphaerae bacterium
GCCTTGGTGGGAAACACGCACAGGCTCCAGTCGAACTCGCCTTTGGCCGCTCTTTGGTGAATCGTTTTTTGAACGTCTTTGCGTGCGATACGAACCTTTTGTATTTTCTCCGGGTCAACGTCCTGCAACTCCCTCATATCGAAAGGCGATATAATCGTCAGCAGTTTTTCATATTTGCCGAACGCATACTCAATCAAAGGTGAAACAAATTTTAGCTGCTCATCGGACGCGTAATCGTAGAAGATTTTTTCAGTGCCGTTCAGCGAGATGCGAAATTCCGGGAAAGCGCCGACTTTCAAAGCCTCTTTATAAAGCTCATTCAGCAGCGGCTCAGCTAAATATGTCGCCTGTATGATGAACCTGTCGCCTTTTTTCACTCGCAGCGAAAAATTAACGAGCAGGTTTGCGTATTTGGAATAAATATCTCCCATTAAAATTCTACCTTTGTGCTAAGCCGCGGCAAAACAGACGGATTTGATTACTCGTCTTTAAATTCTTCGTCCTCATCCTCGATATTGGCGTAGCCTTTTTGCCCTTCGGTTATATAAGCCGGCTCAGTGACTTGTTCTTTCTTCTCCGCGTCACTTTCCGATTCCTCATCAGCCCCGCCGCCGGGAACGCCAAAATTATCCTTCTCCCTCATCGCTTCGTACTGTTCGAGCGTCACCATAACTTCGCGAGCCTGGCTGCCCTTGTATTCGCCGAGTATTCCCAGCGACGCCATCGTCTCAATCATTCGCGACGCGCGGGCGTAACCGACACTCAATCGTCTTTGCAATAGTGACACGCTGCCGCGCTTGGTTTCAAGAACCACTCGCACCGCGTCATCGAACAATTCGTCTTTCGGCATATCGGTCAAATCCACACGATTAAGCTGCGTCAGTTCCGGATGGAACTGCGGCTCAGCCACGTCCTTGAGATGTTTTACAATCCTCTTTACTTCGTTGTCATCGACAAATGTCCCCTGCGCCCTGATAAGGTCACTCGTGCCGGGCTTAAGGAACAGCATATCGCCGCCGCCCAGCAGCGTTTCAGCGCCGTTCTGGTCGAGTATGATTCTGCTGTCCATCCTGGCCGCGACGCGGAAGCCGACACGCGTGGGCATATTCGATTTAATCAGACCCGTAACGACCGTCGCCTGCGGCCTTTGTGTCGCGAGCACGATATGAATCCCGACCGCTCTGCTTTTCTGCGCGAGTCTGACGATGTACGCCTCAATTTCCTTCGGGGCCGTCATCATCAAATCCGCAAGTTCATCTATAATAATGACAATATACGGCAGCTTCTTGGGAATCTGAGCTTCCTCGTCGGGCGTGCTCGGATTGAACCGCTCGATAATCTGCTCGACGCCAAGCTCGTTATAACCGCGAATATTTTTCACCCGCGCCTCGGCCAGAAGGGCGTATCGCTCATCCATTTTCACCGTCGCCCATTCGAGAATCTGAACCGCCCGCTGCGTCTCGGTGACAATCGGACTCATCAAATGCGGAATGGTATTGAACGCGGTCATCTCGACCATTTTCGGGTCGATTAAAATCATCTTCACTTCATCGGGCCTTCGCGTCAGCAGAATGCCGGTGATAATACTATTGATGCACACGCTCTTGCCGGAGCCTGTCGTGCCCGCGATTAGCAGGTGCGGCATCTCGGTCAAATCCGAAACAAGTGCCTCGCCCGATGAGTCCTTGCCGAGGAACAGCGGTATCGCCATATTGTTTATCTTGGCCGGCGCCATCTGCATCAGGTCCTTGATGCGCACCTTTTCTTTTTCGTTGTTTGGCACTTCAATTCCGATTGTGTGCTTGCCCGGTATCGGCGCGACGACGCGCACCGCACCCGCTCCCAGCGCACGCGCCATATCGTTTGCCAGCGCGGAAATCTGGCTGACCTTCACGCCCGCCGCCAGCTCCAGTTCGAACATCGTGATTACCGGCCCGGTCTCAGCTTCCACTACACGCGCGTTCACATCGAACTCGGTGAGCAGTTTTTCCAGCGTCCGCGCCTTGGATTCGATAACCTTGCCCTGCACGGCCGCGTAGCCATACTGCGGCTCATCCAGCAATTCCAAAGGCGGCAGCACGTAATCTTCATAGCTCGGCGGTACATAAGGTTTGATTTGAGGCTCTTTCTTCGCCTCGGCCTTTTGTTTCGTCTCCGCCGTTTCCTGTATTTTTACTTTCGGTTCCAATTTTTCAGCCGTTCGGCCGAAGCGTTTTTCAATATGACTGTCAGCGGCAAGTGTAAACGCTTCATAAGGAGTTGATTTTGGCTCTTTTGGCTTCTGACGCGCGCTTAGCCGTTTCCATATTTCGCCGATTGCCTCGCCGTGCTGCTTTGCCGCCGCAAGCGCTGGACTCGCCAGTCCGAATATCCTGTAAAACCCGTTGCCCAGGCCGGCGATTATCGCCATTACAAAAGTATCAGCCAACAGCACGAATCCAACCGCCCAGGTAGCCGCGATGAGAATGAATGTCCCCAGTGACGCGAAATATGTACCGAGAAACGTCGCAGCAGATACGCCGAGCACGCCGCCCGAACCTATAGGGAATTGATAAATGCTGTCGGGCCAGAGGCAATAAAAACTCGCAGACGCCGCCGTCGTCAGTAACGCCAGGCCGACAAAACGCAGAACAAGCTGGTCGATTTTTCTGCCCGCCATTTGCAGCATCAGCATAGAGGCCGTGATTATCAGCGGTATGAAAACGCCCGGACCTACGTAGTACAGCAGGTAATAAGCGAAGAACGCGCCGATTTGGCCGCACATATTCTCGGCAGGGCGGTTATGCGGATAATAAAATGGATTGGGCGAATCACCTGCATTGAAACTCAGGCAGCTGCAAAACAAAACAATCAGCACCGCGCTGGCGGCGCACTCCAATGCAATCCTGTACGACTTTCTGTCAGCCACGTTTGTATTCCCCATCAGGCCCGACGCATCAGCAGGGCAGTTCGTCCGATAAAAATAGGCATACCAATAACATCCGCTTGTTACCAAGCGCTATTGTTAATATCGGCAAGGCTTGTTACATCTCTATACAATACATAAAAGCAAAAATTAAAAAGCAAATATCAAAAATGTGAAATCCCGACTTCGTCGGGATGACCTCATTATTTTTGATTTTTACTTTTTGGTATTTGATTTAATAAAAAACCCCGCAGCGAATCCGTTCACCACAGGGCTATAGAATACTTTTTTTCAGCAGGGGCTTTAGTTCGTTCTGTTTTCGTCCGCCTCGTCAACTATTTTGTCAACCTGCTTTCCGCTCTCGCGAGCGCCGGAAATATCCACTCCCAATCGCCCAAGCTCGCCCGCCACGTCAGGCTGTTTTGGATTCAACTGAAAACTGCGGTAAAGATATTCCTTCGCGCGGGTCCTGTCGCCCCTGCTGAGATAATAATATCCGATTTGCCGGTTCACTTTCGCCGAATTCGGCGCCAGTCTCAGCGCCTGCTGGTATGCCCTCATCGCGAGGTCGTCGAGTTTTTCCTTCTGGAACGCAAGTGCTAACCGCAACGATTCCCCCCCAGAGCCGGACGTCTGCATAAGATACGTATCTGCCGTCGAATCCGCCTTGGCCTTATCGCCCATCGCCTGCAAAACATAAATTGTCGCCGCCTGCGCGTCACGATGAGCAGGGTCGAAACTGACCGCGATGTTGTATTCATTAAGCGCTTTTGACCACAATCCGTCATTCTGATAGAGCTGGCCGAGCTTGTAATGTGCCTGCGGATTTTCGTACTTTTGGTCGATTTGGCTCAGCAGCGCCGCTTTTTCCCTGTCCTGCGGCGTTTGTGACATATCATCCGGCACAGCAGCAGTGTTATTGTTGCCGCCCCTGCCGCAGCCGCCGGCCACCAGTAAAACCACAACCAATACGAACGTAATTCTTCTTAAAAATATGCCCGCCATTTTTGTGCCTCCCGGCCTAAAAGCGCACCAACTTTCTTTATCCGATGCAGCAGCGACAACCAGAATCCGAATAACCATCGCCGCTGCGGTTATTCTGCCGCGCGCGGCGAAGAAGTGCAAGAAAAAATCTCAACTTTTTTACAACTCTGCCGTCGTTCAAAAAATTTGCGGACCATCAACAATTTAATTATTAATCTACCGTGTTTACATCGTTAACTCCGGCAAGCTCTCGCTTTTTTACTTTCGCTCTCCTGTAATAATCCTCAGCCGAATCGAGCTGCTCTTCTATCAGCTCCACATCGAGATAAAGGTCGGGATACCTTTTTGCCAGTGACAGCATCGATTGATATTCGAATTTT
>JBBABK010000200.1:0-4258 GCA_041657685.1 Phycisphaerae bacterium
TTGGCGGTGCTATCAGCCCTGGCGCAGAATACTCAAGGCGATATTCAGCATCCGAACTAGCGTTCACACTTGACGAGGCTTCTAAGGCTGCGCGTAAGGTTACGGGAGTGGGTAGCACCTACGATGCACACCAGAGCTTTAGCTTTGAGGGCGTGGATAGGCGAACCGCTGAGTTCAACGAAGCGATACACGGCGGGGGCTATGTTCCACCTACGGGTGCAGTTGAAGGTGTCGGTAGTTATACGCATCAGACCCGCGTCAAGGAGAAGGGCTATCGTCCCGACCTTGAGGTTACTATCAGCCCTGAACTTAGCGATGCGGTTACAAAGGTATCTAACGCAGTCAAGGCACTTGACGACTTGGATATACTTGGTGGGATGGATAGCGGAATTGCATCGGATAGGATGGGTATGTCAATTCGCGGATGGGTAGATAACCTTGATATGGAAGTCCAGCGCGCTTCTAAATACAAGAAGCCTATCCGCCCTGAAACCGCCGATAGTATTGATAGGATGCTGGATGCCTTCAGCCAAGAGAGCCTAATAGAGAAGGCGCGATATTCGCTCAATAGACCTGAGAGCTTCCCGACTATTGAACGGCTGAACTACTTGGAATATGCGCGTGGTGAGTCTGCGCGTGAAGGCATCTCATTGCGTAAGTGGCTGCGCGAAAGTGCTAAGGGGCGCAGGGATATTGCCAGTCTTGGTAGCACACCTGAAGGCATGGAAGGCATTGCTACATTCCAAGATATGATACTAACGGAAGCGGATAAGCGGCACATGACACCTTCTGCTATCCGTGCTGAGATTGAAAGTGGTAAGTATCCTATCCTTCGGCTGGCGGAAGTCATAGCCGAGAAGATGGGGCTTGACGCAGAATGGGCTACTAAACTAGCGAAGGTTAGCGGCAAGATACTAGAGCCGCTTGAAAGCCACGATATTGTATTCGGCGTTATCAGTAAACTGGAAGGCAAGAAGCGTCATGTCATGGTCGGTAGCCAGCAATACCGAGACTTGGTTGGCGAAGCTACCGATACGCTCAAGCGCAAGCGCACACAAAACTTGGGCGACTTGAACAACGCAGAGCGTGAGCTAAACGAGATGGTCGGTAAGCGCGAGGATGGCGAGATTGTCCAGTTACATCTCCAGCGTGAACGGCTAATGGACGAGATAGGCGATACTGTCAAGTGGCGCGGACAAGGTGCTGAACTTGCGATGCACCCCGTCGCTAATAAATACGGCGTGAAAGTTCCGCGCACACAGTCTAGCGTTGATATGATAGGCTACGCTGACCCCAAGTATTTCAAGCCGATGGAATATCAAGGCTCTTGGGAGCATGAGCAGGCTAACTTCTTTGAGCTAACGGACTTTGAGCTAAAGAAGCTGGCAGAAGCGGAAGCTATCGGCGCAGAGATTACCAAGCGTGAAGGCAAGCTAGAAGCGTTCCGCAAGCAAGGGGAATACGCGACACCTGAACGCAAGGCGTTCCAGCTAACTGAGCCTGAGCAGATACAATACGACTATGTAAAGGCGATGCGTGAACGGCAGAAGTTGCTAGACGATGCCAAGCCTGAGATACCGGAAGATTACTGGTCGTTCAAGCTGCCGAGCATTATCGGATACTTCAAGCACGGCGAAGCGGCTGGCACAGTTGAACGCGAGCTAATGTCTAAGGTTACTAACCCGCTATCTAAGGCTATTCTCAAGGCGTATATCCCGCGTATGTTAGGTGTTGAGAATGTGTATCGCACAATGCCGCTGGCTTCTATGGGCTTTATGGGCGACTACCACAAGAACGTTACGACCCGTATGCGGCAGAACGGAACGGGTATCGCTGATGAATACGCCGCTAGTATGCTACGCAAGGAATACAACCCTGCTAGTGGCAAGTAAGTAGAGTCATTCGCCGTAGATAGGGTAGCACAGTTATTCGGTTCGCATCCGTTTGATGTAATGTATCAGGCGTTTGGGACTGACCTTCCCTATATGCTGCTCAAGGAACTAACGCACGGCGCAGACCAGATGAAGCAATACTCCGCGCTGCGTATGAGTATGGTGGTCAAGAAGCACGGCAAGGAGCAGTTCACTGAGACTGCGTATCGTATGGCGTGGGAGCAGCCGATACCCAAAGAGCTAAGGAAAGTAGCGGACGATATTAGCAGCGTGTTTGACTTCCTCGCACAGTTCACGCCAGAGGACACGGGCTTCCGTGAGGACTACTACACGCTTATCCGTGAAGGGCGCGTCTCTACAACTAAGCTCGGTAATCTTGGCGGTAAGCCGCTGGAATACAACGAGCAGTTCGCCTTCAAGCTACGCAGGGGCGAAGATACAGTCGGTAAGTCTAAGGATGTTTATGATACCTTTATTGCGTATAACAATAAGGTATGGGATACATTCTACGGCTCGGCTGCTAACGACATGGTAGACCACTTCTTCGGTAAGCCTGAACGCAATCGTGGCACAGACGACCTGCGCGATTATATGCACAACATTATCAAGCAGGAAGTATTCAACCGACCCAGTGAACTTGAGAATAAGCTAGGGTTCGGCACGGATATTCTAAACTACCTAACGGCGGCACGATACAGTTCCGACCTTGTAGCGAATGTCAATACCCACATCAAGAACGCGATGCAGCCGTTCCTAATGTCGGCGCAGACTGGCGGGATATTCAACGCGCTCAAGCAAGCGGGTTATGTATTCCATCCTGAGTTCCAGCGCATATTCCAAGAGTATCGCCATTACATACAGTCTAACTTCTTCTCCGACCTTATGCGTGGCTCAAAGGCTATGGAAGTCTTGAAGGGCAGACGGGCTGCGCCTGATGTAGTTATGGAGACGCTAGGCGCAAGCTACAACTATGTAGAAATCAGTAACCGTATGTTCGCACTCGCGCAGTCGTTAGGCAAGCACTTAGAGAAGGGGCTTACTAACGAGGACGCTATCGGACGCGCTGTTATGGATGTCCACCGCAGCCAGTTCATGTATGGACGGCTAGGTTCGCCACTGGCATATCGCGCTAACCCGTTTACCCGCTTGGGTTTGATGTATAGCTTTGAGTTCAGGTATTGGGATAGGGTCAAGCGAGAGTCGGAAGCGGGTAATATGGATAACCTAATGTCAATGGCTGCGGCTGCTGTTATCCTTGACTACGCGGTTGCCCCGCTGATATTCCACGATAAGATAAAGCAGCAGGCGTGGCGCGACCTTATATCAGGCGAAGGTAATAACGCTACTCTTGAGGAGATAGCCTTCGGCGGTAATACATTCGGTGGCGCGAGGGAACTAAGCCCCGTGCAGGGGACGAACTTACAGTCTAACCCGCTGGCGTGGGAATGGGACTTGGCTAAGTATCTACCCACTGGCAGACCGCTACTGGAAGCACTCAATAAAGCTAAGTTCTCAATGTTTGGCGATGAGGCTTCACGCGAAGAACTAGCCGATGCGATGGAAGCTATCTCGCCGCAGCAAGACCCCGAATGGTGGCATAACCTACTAAGCTCAACCAGTATTGCTGGTATGGTATTCCCAGGGCGCAGCACAGCGTATAAGATAGCTGGTGTTCTAACGCGGTCAGGACAGGAGGAAAGCACGATGCTATCGTGGAACGACGACCCGATGCGCCGTAACGTTATCGCTTCACTAAGTCCCGCTGAGGAGATACAGATGGCTCTGTTTGGTAATACGCCTGTTACTCAAGGCTACTACCAAGCGCGGCAGATATACCTTGCTAAGACAGCTATCAAGAGTGAACGGCTACAAGAGCTACATAAGTCGTATAAACTTGCGCTCATTGAGAAGTTCGCTGATGATGGTAATTTCATGCAGGATAAGCTAAGTGAGGAAATCAAGGAAGCACTCAACGCTGATAGTTCTCGGCTAACGCAAGAGAATGTAGAAGCGATGTGGAACGACCCTGGGATGATAGCCGATGCGCTTAATATCGGTATTGCTAAGTATGGCAAGAAGCTCAAGCAGGGCATAGGCGACCAGAAGCGATACAAACAGATGCAGGAATGGTATCTACTACTTGATAAGGCTCGTAAGGCGAAGCAGGGTAAGAGTTTCTCTAAGACTGAACGCGCTAATATGGAGGGGGTTATCAAGACGATGATGGGCGACAGGGGACTTGAAACCTTTGGTATGAAGGGGATGGGCTTCTAATGCCAGAGCGCGGATACAACGCCGACCTTACTATCTGGACATTGCAGCAGGCAGACGCGCTCAATACTGAGATCACGCGCCCGCACCATTCC
>JBBABK010000201.1:0-4241 GCA_041657685.1 Phycisphaerae bacterium
CTTCAATAAGAACATACAGGAAGTCTATAACGCGCATCGCGGGCTAATGGAAAGCAATGTGCTATCCGATATTATGATGAGCGCGGAACGGATGCACAAGATGGGCGGCGAGGTAAAGAAGGGCGGCTGGCACAACTACGCCTTGCACGTTGCTAACAACTCATACAACTACGTTGAAATGCACAACCGCTTTACCGCGTTCATTCCCGCGCTTGGCAAGCAACTATCCAATGGCTTTACAGAAGAAGAAGCGATACCACGCGCTGTAATGGATGTGCTGCACGGACAGTGGGCTTACGGCAAGATGGGTAGCCCGAAGGTATTGCGCGGTAGTTCAGCCGCCCGTATGATATTCCAGTATTCATTCGCCAGCCGTTACCTAGACCGCGCCGTTCAGGTTATGAACGAAGGTAAATGGTCGCAAGCGATAACCGCTGCAACCGCAGCGATGTTTATTGATATGGTAGCCAAGCCATTGATACTGCACGATAAGGTGTATATGACGCACGTGCGTAAGATGGTGGATGGCACTGGTTCGTGGCAGGACTTGGATAGCCTAATGGGTAGCGGTTCTCTAGGCGGTATCAACGACCTGTCGCCTATTACTGGCATCAAACCTGGTGCTACCCTGCAAGATATGAACTCGCCCTGGGACTTGAAGAACCAAGTCAATACAGACTTCTCGCAGTTCAACTACACGGGCAGACCGTTTGTAGAAGCGATGACTGATATTGCAAGGCTGTTTGGCGGTGCGCCACGCAAGCAGACCGAACTCAAGGCATTGATTATGCGCTTGAAGGCTGACCCAAAGAACGCGCTTACCGCCGACTATTGGGCTGACCTGCTGCGCAACCCGTCGCTTGGCGGGATGATACCATACGGCGGGCAGTCTGCTAAGTCGCTGAGTTCGCTTGACCGACTAGGCGGCGAGAAGAACGAGATGGGCGACACTGTAATGCGCGATAACGACTTTGACCCGTCTAAGCAAGGCATAGTAGCCGACCTTGACCCGACTGAAGAACTAATGATGCTGATGCTTGGTAATGCACCAGAGGTTTCTGAATACTACAACTTACAGAAGAACAAGCTAACTGTCAATGTGCTAACGGCAAGCACAAGGTCTGACCTGCAACAGAAGTATGAGGCGGGGCTTACCGAGCGGATGCTTGGGCTGAATACGGGCAAGTGGGAAATATATTCGGATGCGGTTATGGATGCGCTATCCAAAGAGCCGAACAATACGCAAGACCTTACCACTAACGAATATTCCGACCTTACGCAGAAGTCTATTGAGAACTACGAACAAGACCCTGCGGTTATTATCAATGCTATCAACGGAGCGCTACGGGCATTACCGCAAGGCTCTAAGCGTCGCACCGAACTTGAGAAGCTGCTGCTGGACTACCAGAAACTAGAGGTTGCGGAAGAAGAAAAGGGACAGAAGGGTTCGGAACGCAACCTTCGCAGAGCTAAGGGGATGGGCTTCTAATGCCAGAGCGCGGATACAACGCCGACCTTACTATCTGGACATTGCAGCAGGCAGACGCGCTCAATACTGAGTTCACGCGCCCGCACCATTCCGATTGGGAAGGCGAGGTATCCATTACTGGCGCATATACGACTATCACGGCGCGGGTAGATAGCGTTCCTACGCTCTATGAGAATATCAGTGTATCGGGCGTGAACGGCGTAGGGACTTACGGGGCGACGGATGTTATCATTGTGCCGCACCTTGACTTCTCTAATGTAGTTGCATCGCCGCCTGCTAATGTGTTTAGGGTATATGCACTATTCAGTGTGCTGGACAGCACAGGCGCGTATCCTGTGCCTGGTGGCGCAGGAACGGCTATGCTGTATTACTCTTACGCCGACCTTGCATCGGCTGGCTTTACTATCACAACCGCGCCAAAGGTGCGGTATTCCATCAATCTCAGGACTAAGGAGTAACGAGATGTCTTATAGTTTTATGTATCCGTCAGGTGCGACTACTGGTGTAGCGGTTAGCTCAACCGCTGGTGGTGATGCTGTCTACACTAGGGGACTTAGCGAGAATGTGGCAATTGCTAAGGTATGGTTCAAGAACCGCAAGACTAACACGCAGACTATCCAGTTGTTTGACGGGGATACTTCTGCTACGGACTATACCGCGCTTACGCCTGTGATTACAATGCCGTATATCAACGATGCGGACTTCAAGCAGGACGAGATAAGCTACGAGTTCAACCCGCCTGTGAGGATACAGCATCTAGCGATTTACGCTACTTGTGCTGAGGCTGACGGCGCGTATGTCCACGTCCAGTTGGTAACTCTCTAATGGCGAAGGTTGGGACAATAGCTGAGGCCGGTAGTAACCTTGCGGTTGCCGTAGATACCAAGATAGCCGACAGCTACACTACCCCCGATACTGTGAACCTTACCTATAACCGCGTATTCGTCTATGGCACAGGTTCAAGTGCTACCTGCTACCTGAAGTTCGGTATCTATACCGATAACGCAGGAACGCCTAATGCGCTGGTAGCTAACAGCGCGGTAACGCTACCAGTCTTTACAACTGTCGGCGGATGGCGCAGTGCTACCTTTGCAACCCGTCCTACGCTCGTCAAGAACACGAAGTATCACCTTGCGGTAGTGTGCGGCGATAGTGCTGGCGAGAGTGTAACGCTCTTACAGAACAACGGTGCAGCTAACCAAGAGAGCGATGCCGTAGCGGACGAATACGATGACGGGCTTGCCGACCCGTGGGGTGGTGCTGGCACACGGAGCGCGAAGAAATGCACGATGTATATTCGCGGTCGTAGCTGGCCTGCAACGATGGGTAAGAGGTGGCGTAAGTAATGACTTACAATCCATTTGGAGTATTCGCTTGGTATCAGGCTAAGTTCTTCTTAGCGTCTGCTGCGCTTGATGTAAACGGCACGGGCTATTGCAGGTTGTATTGCCGCAACGATGGCGCAAGTGATTACTTCTACTACCTAGACAGCGCGGGTAACGAAAGGAAGCTCGTCTATGTCGGCGGCACAGGAAGCGATACCAATAAGGTAATGGTGAGTGCTACCGATGCCGTGCCAGACTATCTATACACGCAACTGGCAGGACAGGGCGGTATCTCCGTTACAAAGGCTGACATAGGTGCTGGTAACGAAGTTGTAAATATCACTGGCGGTAAGGTGATGGTATCCGCTAGTGATACAACTCCCAACTACCTACTGGATAAACTAGCGGCTGGCACTGGTATCACAGTAACAGAGACTAATGACGGCGGCGATGAAGATGTAACTATCGCCTCTACCATCCCCGACCTTCACGACAAGACATTCGTTACAATATCCGCTGAGGCTGCGCTGGACAACGAGCGTGTGCTAACGGCGGGGAATGGGATCAGCGTAACCGACGGCGGGGCTGGCACGACTGTAACGATAGCCGCAGAGTGGAAGGACGACGGGACGGGGACGCTAGTGCCAGTTACGGCGAATGATAATGTAGAAGTAATCAGTAATACCGCAGGCAATGTTATTCTCGGAGAGAATACGGGAAGCGGGAATGGAGTAGTGGGAGTGGTAAGGACAGCAACAGATAGAACGGCGGAAAAGTATGCGTTGTATGCTGGTAACTATCTTGTAGCTAACGGAAGAACCAACCTCGGTATATTTGCCGACCTAACCGAAGCCGCAGCCCCCGAAGATGCGCCTAGTGGCAAGGTTCGCATATTCGCCAAGACTGACGGCAAGCCGTATTCGGTTGATGACGCTGGCAATGAATACGACCTAACCTCTGGTGGTGCATCCTTCACCGCTGGTATGATTATGATGTGGAGCGGGACTATCGCTACCATCCCCGCAGGATGGGTTCTCTGCGATGGCAATAACTCCACGCCTAACCTAACCAACCGCTTCATAGTCTGCGCTGACCAAGACCATGTTTCCGGCGTAGCAATGACTTCCATTACTGGCTCACCTACGCAGTCAGGCGGCTCTATCAGCTACACCCCCGCTGGCACTAACGCGGCTGAGAACTTGCACGTTCACGATATTTCACATACTCATCCCAACGGGCAGATGGCTGGAACTGGGCCAGCACGTGTCAAGGATGCCGCGCTTGCCGCTACCAACTCTGGTGCAGGCTCAAGCCACAACCACGCCTTCACAGGCACAGCGGCTTCTATCGTTATGCCATACTTCGCACTCGCTTATATTATGAAGACTTAGGAGGTCTGATATGTCTACTATCGGTAAATGGACGGA
>JBBABK010000202.1:0-4241 GCA_041657685.1 Phycisphaerae bacterium
AATGGGGACGGAAAAACCCGACAGGTTAATCATCGCGTCGACCTTTTGGCCGTCTTTGAAGGAGTATTGAAGCTGGAAGCTGTCGGCTGGAAGAATATTTTCGAGTAAATTATTTAACGACCATTCACCTATTTGGCCACGGAGTTTGGGGCTGGCGAGGATATCCTGAAGGCGTTTTACGTCTGTGCCTAACTGGAGCATCTGTTTGTTGGTTCCCTGCAATTCGCCGATTTGGGAATTGAGTCGGCCGAGCACGGTTTGGCTGGTCTCGATGCTGCGGGTGATGCTTTGCTGATTGGTGTGGAGCGTCTGGTTCAATACCTGGCGGGTGTTGTCTTCGGAGGATTTGATGGATTCGAGCTGCTGCTGGAGCATACCGAGCGCGGTGGATTGGCCCGCGATGTTTTTATAGCCTGAGGCGAGCCAGATTAGCAAAGCCAGCACCAGCACTATCAAAACGATTATTATAATTAAAAGCGTATTCATCGTACGACCCTCTGAAACAATGATTATAGTTCGTTTTTTTATGCAGGTCAAAGAACATTATAAAAAACGATTTATATTGTTGAAATGTTGAAAAGAAATTTGTATTGTTTTCTGTTCAACAAGGCGAAAGCGACGGAAAGAGTAATTAGCGGACTGCAAAATGGGCAATACGCATCTTGTTATTTTAAAAAAAGAGTATATCGACGCGATTGTCAGCGGGGAAAAGACCATCGAATCGCGGCTGACGCTGAGCAGGCGGGCATACTGGCGGAAGATTCTTTACGGCGATACGCTTTTTATCAAACAGAGCAGCGGGCCTGTGTGCGCGACGGCGAAGGTGTTAAAGGTGCGGTATTACGAAGGTCTCACGCCGAGGAAAATCGAGCAGCTAAAGGAACAATATAATAGATATGTGCTTGGTGTTGATGAATACTGGCAGAGTAAAATTGACAGCAAATATTGCGCGATGGTTTGGCTGGGCAAAGTTAAAACCATTGAGCCGGTATGGATTGACAAAAAGGATTGGCGCGCGTGGGTAGTACTTAGCGAAAAGCAGGATTTCGGTCTGCTTAAGGCGTGCGGACGAGTCTGATTTTATTTTAGATTATTTTACCGTT
Source organism: Phycisphaerae bacterium (assembly GCA_041657685.1). Taxonomy (GTDB): domain Bacteria; phylum Planctomycetota; class Phycisphaerae; order Sedimentisphaerales; family Anaerobacaceae; genus JBBABK01. The sequence continues at coordinate 1,104 of JBBABK010000202.1, forward strand.
CGCCGCAAAAAGCAGTTTCGGCGTAGCAGTTTGCAATCGTGGAATCTTCCGTATTTGTTAGTTCAATGGTAAGCGTAATCGGGCAGGCAAGGCCTGTCAGGTCGGCTCTTTTGGCGTCGAAAGTGAATTGTCTCGATGCGATGTCAAGGTCGAAATCGTTTTCCCTGCTGCGGTATCTAAAGGCATTGCCTCTAACCGACCTTCGGCCTTTTGGCATTTCCACGACGTACGGGCCGTCGACTAAGTTTTCCGAATCGATAGTCAATACGATACTGTCTGCCCGTTCAAGGTGAGCCGGGTAGAGCTTGCCGAGCGTGCCGGATATGCTGATTTTGTCACGGTCTCTTAATCTTGAATTTAATTTAATTTTATAACTGTCGACATCGAGCGTAAGATTCGGGATGAACTGAAAATCCTGAATTATAAATTCCTGGTCCTCGCCGTCAGCAGGCGGCAGACCGGAAGCGAGGCTGAAATTGATGCGCGGGTTTTCACCGCCTGCGAGCGGGACATCGTTTCCATCGTATGTCCAGGAAGCGATGATATCTTCGACGTTAGGGTCTTCGGAATACGTGCCATAGTAGCTTAGGAAATCGATTTGTCCTTCGTTCCAAGTTAATTCGTGGGTTGTAATACCGGCGGCGGAGTTGACGTCGAACTCGTACATATTTCCGTTGGAATCCCAGGGCTGGACATAATAATGGCCAAGGTCGTTATTCGGGTCGGACCATCGGGAAAATTCGATATCCATTCGTCGGTTATTGAATTGCTCGACGTCGTCTTCCCATGTGAACATATCGAGGACGGCGTTGGGGTCGAGCGCGTTGATATCGCTCTGGAGGGTGTAGATGTATTTGCCGTAGCCGAGCGAATCATAGCAGGCGACTTCGCTGCACTCATCGCCGATGATGTTCAAGTTCAGCTTATCATCCTCGACATATACCTGGCTGGAAGTATCGGAGTAGTAATTATCATCAATCAGGAGTCCGTCGCTGTCCAGCACCCACCAGTCGTAGCCGGCAAAGCTGATTTCTCTCAAGGTCGGGTCGGTGTTGATTCTGGTATATGGGTAATCGAACAGCTCTTCGGTAAGAGTGGAGTCCGTACCGTTTTCTACAGGTATGCTATAAGCTCGCGGGACGAGAAAAGCGATGATTTCGGTGGCGGCAGTTGAGCCTGTGTCGATGTCGCATTTCCAAAAACCTTTCCGGTTGATTCTAACTTTGGGCCTGTTCAGTTTCGGTTTGGTGAGCCAGCCATTGGCATAGACGAAAACGGCGACTCTGTACTGAGTGTAATTCACACCTCGCACTCTGCCTTCGAGTCTGGCTCTGCGTGCGCCGTAAGCGGGGACCGAGGTAAATTCGATTTCACCTGCCGCGAGGATATCAGCGCAGAACAGGCTGAGCATTAAAACGATTAGTAAAAAAGACGGGTAACGCAAGTTAGTATTCATTTTTTTACCCCTCACCTGATGTAATTTGATAATAATCTGTTAGTAACGGTTAAATACAAGAATCAAAGAGCATCTTCGGCCTGCTGAAATTACTGCCAGTTGCCTGGATAATATATCGAAGCCGGCTCGATGTCAAACTTTCTTGCGAGTGTGTCGACGAGGTGCTCGACACGTCTGATTTGTGAACTTGTGGCAAGGCGATGGTTGGCGTCTCCTACTACGCAGATTCGGATTGTCTGCGGGGTGCCGTACCAGGTTCTGCTCGACAGGACGGACCACTGCTTTTTCCAGCGTGCGGTTGTTTCGACCTGGCCGTCGCTTCCTCCGAGTCCGTTGCAAACGACAAAGTGACAATCGATAAGGTCCGGCGAGGTGATGCCTGAAAGCGAAGCGAGCTGCTCGATATTACCGGCCGTTGAGCCGCTGTAGTAAATCTCGATGCAATTCCAGCGGTCGGCTGACTGGGTAGCATCGGAAATAACGGAGTTGGAGATGGGATCGAGGCGGTAATAGGTCGAGAGGCTGAAAGGCCCGGCGGAGGGAGGATTGGAGCCCATCACCAGCAACAGGATTGCCGCGACAGTCATAGAGGCGAGCAATGCCACCAGAACTTTTGCCACACGAGGTTGATTCGACATATTTATCCGTCCCAAAAGCCTGCTGTTATTACAGGAGTGCAACTATAACAAATCATCGGCGATTAATTTTGTATTACTTCAAATTTTGCGCGGATTTTAGCGAGCAATTTAAGAAATGTTTTTTGCGCAGTGTTGTTTTGGGTGCAAGTGAATCCATTTTTTATAAAAAGTCCTGCGCAGCTTCGGGCCTGATGTAAAAAAAGAGTAAAACGCGGGCAGCTATAAACCCGAACAAATGCGTTGTACTGCTGTTTTCGCTAAACAGGCGTCCTAAAACTAAAATGAAGATGCCAATTAGCAAGCCGGAAAAAAACGCAACTGAGCAGGTCGGATGAAAGGTCTTATAACAAGACGTAACAAAAAGGTTGCCGAGCAGATAATAACGGATAGCAACAAGATATAACAAGTTAACTGTTAGTTTCCGGATGCCGGATGCTCGATGGTGGATGTCGGAAGTAATGTAATAAAAAAGCCCCCGGCTTTTCAGGGCCGGGGGCTAAATCTCGATAAACGCATCGTGGCGCGGCCTTACTCGTCTTCGTCCCGATAAAAACAATCGGGACTACGCCGGGGTAAACCGGTCGCGGCTAAACTTAACTACTGAGGTAATTGGGTGGTATCCTGGTCATCCGCCTGAGGACCGTAACCCGGTGCGTAGACTATATCAGCGTTCTGTTTTAACGACTGAACGAAAGCTCCTATTGCCTGCATTTCCTTTTCAGATTCAAGAGCGGCAGAAATTTCGTCTTTGACCTCCTCGAAGGGGATGGTCTGGGCCGGTTTTCTGTCGGTTACCTTAATAATATGGTATCCGAATCGCGTTTTGACGACATCGCTGACCTGATTCGGTTCGAGTGCAAAGGCGGCATCGGAAAACTGCGGTACCCAGGTGCCTCTTTCGCCAAAACCAAGGTCGCCGCCGCGAGCTGCCGAGGGGCAGGCGGAATTTTCGGTAGCAAGCTGAGCGAAATCGGCGCCGTTTTTAATCTGTTCGAGCAGATACTGCGCCTTGGCGAGGGCTTTTGTGTCTGCGACGTTCGGGTC
>JBBABK010000203.1:0-4239 GCA_041657685.1 Phycisphaerae bacterium
AAACGCCGACGGCCTTGCCGCCGGAATATTCAGTGTAACAAGCAGCGGAAGCCTAAGCGGCTCGGCCAGATTCGCCGCAATACATCCCGATTTTCTCAACGAAATTTATCTCAATCGAATAACCAGCGATAAAAACATTTCGCTTGTGACTGTTTCGAATGTTATCGAAATCCCGAAAAAGGCATCCGCCTGGCCCGCCCCCGCCGACCTCAAAACTTCGGACGACACCGTAATCAGTCCTGAGGCCGGAAAAGAGTTTTATATAGTTCGCGTTGAAATCAAAACCGCGGCAGGAGATTTTACACCCGCCCAGCTAAGACTAATCTGCGGTGAAAAAGATGCCGAGCCGATGAAAGGCTCAGCCGTAGTCGAATATCCCGTTGGCTACCTTTTAAAATCCGGAAATGTCAAACAAACCGACCTTGCGAATAAAATAACGCTAAAGAAAACTAAAACTTACGATTGGCTTTTCAATGTCCCGTCGGGTCATGTCCCCGTCCTTGCAACCTTCAAGCAAAACAGCATTGCCCCGGTTACTAAAATCGTGGAAACCCCTCCCGTCGAATAATAGCGTTACTGGAAATGAATTTGGCTGTCAGGTGTTTTTATTTAACACCTTTGCGCCTTTAAAAAAATGGTTCTTCCAACAACCCTGGTGTCTCAGGGTTTAAAAATTTGCTCATCATCCGACCGCTACAAGCTCATTTATATCCAGTTCCATCAGGTGTTCGAGATATTCATTGAGCTGTTCTTCCGAAAACTCCGACAAAAAATCCAGGCTCGCTCCTTTATTGATTTCGCAAATGCAGTCTATCAGTTCCGTCTTGCTCATAACAGTTACCCTTTCAAAAACAACTGCTCGAATTTCAGCGGCATACCCTCTATCGACAGGCCTGCAAAACTTTCTTTAGCGAACCATTGTTTCTTTTTTAACAACGCCCTATAACCTTTTCTCAATGTCCAATAAAATCACCGTCCTTCGCCCTTAATCCTCTCCAAAATCCTTTTGCATTAAACATTTTTTAAAAGTAAAATCCGCGAATGTTTTCAGGGCGGAAACCAAAATAAAGTAAAACACAGGGAAATCATTTATGGATGGAAACACTTCGAACTTTTCCGCGCATCTCGTAAAGGAATTATTAGCGGATGTGTATAACTATCATTTTTTCAACAGAGATTATGAACGTTTCGCCGTCCCTGTTTCAAAACGAATTTTCGAAATCATCAAGTCAGCCGCGATACTCGCGTCAAGAAAACTGCTCGGGTTGACCCCTCTGCAGAAAAAGTTCGATAAGGACATTAAAAATTTCGAGCCGATAGCTGAAATGTACTCTTCTTATGAAGAAATTTACAGTCATCTCGGAGACCAACAGTCGAAACAGTTGTTGATTAAGATTCTCGCTTACAAAATTCTCGGCAGAACGCGGGTAAAGATGCCGCTCAATACCCCGCAATACTGGAAACGTCGCAGATATATTAACAAGCTCGTCATCGATACGCTCCCGTATGAATCGGGAATTAAAAACAAAAAAATCAAGCTTTTCGACCTTGAGCCTCTTGGCTATAAGATGAAGATATTAAGCGTCCCTTTTGCTGCGCTTACCTTATTTGAACTGAGACATTACGAGTATGCAGGCCTTCAGATAATCTGCAAAGCCCGTCCGGGGGATATCGCGATTGACTGCGGAAGCTGCTGGGGCGATTCTTCACTCTATTTAGCAAACGAGGTTGCAGAAAATGGAATGGTTTACTCCTTCGAGTTCATACCGAATAATCTCGAGATATTCAGAAAAAATCTGGAGATTAATCCGCATCTGGCCGACCGGGTAAAAGTTATTCAGCAGCCTGTGTGGGAAAAATCCGGGAAACCGTTGTACGTTGTGGACCGCGGCCCCGCCAGTACTCTAACGGAAAAAGCTGTGCCCGATTCGTTAAAAATCGAGACTACTTCCATAGACGATTTCGTCCGTGATAACAAAATCAGGAAAGTGGATTTTATTAAAATGGATATAGAGGGCGCCGAAATGCCTGCCCTGAAAGGATGCGTAAAGATTCTCAGGCAATTTCGCCCGAAGCTTGCGATATCCGCTTATCACAAGCCCGACGATATCGCTCAAATAGGAAAATTCATTATTTCACAGAAGTTGGGCTATCGCTTGTTTTTAGGCCATTATACGATTCACAGAGAGGAGACCGTCTTATTCGCACAGCCGCAATAACGCACTGTTTTGATTTATTTATTAACAGCCGAACAGCTTCTGCCTAAAAATAAAAAATACCGCACCGAGTATGCACAGCCCCGCCCACAAATAGTCGAGCCGAATCTGCTCCTTGAGATACAAAACCGAAAACGGCACAAACACCGCCAGCGCAATTACCTCCTGTATAATTTTTAACTGCCCCACGTTCATAACCTGATACCCGATACGGTTTGCCGGCACCTGCAGCGCATATTCCAATGCCGCTATCAGCCAGCTTACTACCGCCGCGACAAACCAGGGCTTGCTCGCCATATTTTTCAAATGCCCGTACCAAGCCATCGTCATAAACACGTTACTGCAGCAAAGAAGCAACACAGCCATTGCTATTTTTACCATACATCGATAACTCCAAAAATAATCCGTTGACGCCCCGTAACGCTCGAATCGCATCATTATATAATTTCCCGCCCCCCGCGCATAAAATTCTGATATCTTTTGATTTTTCTCTGCGTTCTCCGCCGTCAAATCTGTTTTTACCCGTCCCAAAAAAGACTTGTCCTTCGGCCCTAAAACAATTAGGATGTTTGGTTTAGTCAAAAAGGTATTGTTATAAACCGACCTTTGTGGAGATTCGCAAGTGGCTAATACGACTGATTTTAGAAATGTTATACTCCTCGGACACGGCGGCAGCGGAAAGACCTCTCTCACCGAAGCCATACTGCATACGACGGGCGCAACTAACCGCCTCGGCAGCGTCGATGAAAAATCCAGCGTCTGCGATTACTACGATGAGGAAAAAGAGCACGGCCATTCTATCGCCTCGGCCGTCGCCCACGCAGAACACGCCGGCAAAACCATCAACATCATCGACACGCCTGGCTACCCCGATTTTGTCGGCCCCGCTATCAAAGCGATACCCGCCGCAGAAACAGCCGTAATCGTCATCAGCGCCGCTGCCGGAATCGAAACAAGCACTCGCAAACTCTTCGAAGCCGCCTCGCAGCAGGGTCTGCCGAAAATTATCGTCATCAACAAAATCGACGCAGAGAACGCCGACCTAAAAGAACTGCTGAATAATATACAGGAAACGTTCGGCCAGCAATGCCGCTTGGCGAATATGCCCGCCGACGATAAAAACTCCGTAATTGACTGTATCGAAAACGAAACCGGCAGCTCGCAGCTTGGCGATGCCGCGACCGCCCATACCGAATTAATCGAAAGCGTTATCGAAGCCGACGACGCGCTGATGGAAAGTTATCTCGGCGGCGAAAAAATCCCGGCCGACAAAATCTCATCCGTCTTCGTCACTGCGATGAGAACAGGGACGCTGGTTCCCGTCGTCTTCACCAACGCAAGAGCCGAAATCGGCATAAAAGAGCTTCTCGACATCATTGTAAAATATTCACCCACGCCGGAATTCATCGAACATATTAAACTCAAAGACGGCGACAACCAGGTCGCTGTCAAACCCGACCCCTCCGCTCCGCTGGTCGCACTGATTTATAAAATCGGATTCGAGCCGAAATCGAATATGAAATTTTCCAATATCAGAATCTTCAGCGGCACTTTAAAATCCGATACCCAGATGTACCGCAACGATGAAAAGAAATCAATCCGCCCGGGCCACGTGCTCAAAAGCCAGGGCGCCGAAAATAAAGAAATTACCGCCGGAATAGCAGGCGACATCGTGACACTCGCCAAAGTCGAAGAACTAAGAACCGGAGACCTCCTCCACGACGGCCGTGTCGCGGGCAAATTCGAACTGCCGTCCGTGCCGGAGCCGATGTTCTCGCTCGCTCTCGAACCCGCAACCCGCGGCGATGAGCAGAAAATCTCCACCGCGCTCGAAAAGCTCACCGAGGAAGACCCCTGCTTCAAAGTCTCACGCGACCAGCAAACTAAAGAACTCGTCGTCAGCGGAATGGGCGAGATGCACCTGCGCATCATCCTCGAAAAAATGGAAAAATATTACAAGCTCAAGGTCAATACAAAGCAGCCCAAAATCCCGTACCGCGAGACCATCACGGGAAAAGCCGAG
>JBBABK010000204.1:0-4198 GCA_041657685.1 Phycisphaerae bacterium
CCGAAGGTGCAATCAAAATCATCAACGGCAAGGCAAAACTCGTCAGCGAAACATATTGCGACGGCCTCGGCGCCTGCATCGGTCACTGTCCCGTTGACGCTCTCACAATCGAAGAAAGAGATGTCGCAGACTTTGATGAACAGGCCGTTCAAAAACACCTCGCCGGACAAAAACAGCCGACGCCCAAATTCGATTTCGTCTGCCCCGGCACAATGGCCAAAAAACTCCGTGAAAATCCTCCGCAAAATCAGTCACAAACAACGCCGATTGATTCGCAGTTAAATAATTGGCCCGTCCAGTTGAAGCTTGTCCCGCCCACGGCGCCGTATTTGAACGGCGCTGATTTACTCCTCGTCGCCGATTGCGTCCCGTTCGCGATGGGCGATTTCCACAGCCGTTTCCTCACCGGCCGAACCGTCGTCATCGGCTGTCCCAAGCTCGACGACGATAATTTTTACATTGATAAACTCGCCGACATCCTGCGGCAAAATAAAATTAACCGTCTGACTGTCGTCCATATGGAGGTCCCGTGCTGCTCCGGCCTGACTCGCATCGCAACAGGTGCGCTCAAACAAAGCACCTTGCAGTCCGCTTTCGATGATGTTACCATATCGCTGCAGGGTAACGTTATCAAAACAGAAATAATAAACCCTTAGCGAATTTTTGCCGAGGGTACAACGCGTTCAGGAATTTACGAAATGGCAAAAAGGGCAGGACGCTCGAAGCAGTCATTATCAACCAGGGCCGTACACGCCGGCGAACACCGCCGCCGATACGCTGATTCCATCACAACCCCGATTATCCAGACCTCGACGTTCACCTTCCGCGACAGCAAGCACATCGAGGACTACACCCGCAAGGGCAAAGAGCATTTCGAGTACGGCCGATACGGCAACCCCACCGCCAAAGTCGCCGAAAAACGCCTCGCCGACCTCGAAGGCGCAGAAGACTGCGTCGTATTCTCCTCCGGTATGAGCGCAATCACGACCACAATCCTCACGCTCGTCCAGTCAGGCGACCACATCGTAATGACCGACGACAGCTACAAAAAAACGCTCGAATTTTGCCGCGCATATATGAAGCAGTTTGGCGTCGAATGCACAATCGTTCCGTTCGGCGATTACAAAATCCTCGAAGCTGCAATTAAAAAAAATACCCGCTTCATTTTTTCCGAATCGCCGACCAATCCATATCTGAATATCTTCGATTTGGTGAAAATCAAAAAAATCGCAAAAAAACACAACGTGCTGACACTCATTGACAGTACCTTCGCCACGCCGCTAAACCAGCGCCCCCTCGAATGGGGAATCGACCTCGTTTTGCAAAGCTGCACAAAATACCTCGCCGGCCACAACGACATCCTCGCCGGCGCAGTGCTCGGCCGCACCGAGCTTGTCGAAAAAATCCGCGTGCTCCACAAATCAATGGGTGGCACTATCGACCCGCATTGTTGCTATTTATTGCTCCGCGGCCTAAAGACCTTCCCGCTGCGAGTTGAAAGACAAAATGAATCCACCTTGAAAATCGCGCAGTTCCTCGAAGACCACCCGCGGGTGAAAAAAGTTTATTACCCCTTCCTGCCCAGCCATCGCCATTACGAGGTCGCCAAGGCCCAGATGACCGGCGGCGGGGGAGTCGTTTCATTCGATATCAAAGGCACGCTCTCAACCGCCCGCAGGTTCCTCGACGAATTGAAACTCTGTTATATCGGTCCAAGCCTCGGCGGCGTCGAAACCCTGATTACCCACCCCGCCCTGGTCAGCTACTACGATTATTCCAAAAAACAGCGTGAAGAGCTTGGCATCACCGACACGCTGTTCCGTCTCGCCGTAGGAATCGAAGACGCTGACGACATCATTGCCGACCTCGACCAGGCCCTCAAAAAATCCCGTTAATTTATACTGGATTTAGTTTTTGATTAAATCTTGTAAATCCTGTTATCCTGTCAAAAAATGTTATCTTGTCAGTAATGAGCATTTTGCCGCATCGTGCGTATAATATCTAAATGCCTGATTTTTTAAAAAAACTGTTAGTCGATTTCTGGATGACTCTTTCCGAAATGTCACCCTACCTGCTGTTCGGCTTTTTCGTGGCAGGTCTGCTCTCGGTACTTGTTTCGCGAGCCTGGGTGGAACGTCACCTTGGCGGCCGAGGCCTGTGGCCTCTCGTCAAGGCCTCAATCTTCGGCGTCCCGCTGCCGCTGTGTTCCTGCGGCGTAATACCCGTCGCGATGTCGCTGCACAAACACGGCGCAAGTAAAGGCTCTACAATCTCATTTTTGCTCTCGACCCCCCAGACCGGCGTCGACAGCATCTTCGTAACATTCAGCCTTCTCGGTCCGCTTTTTGCAATCTTCCGTCCGCTCGCCGCCTTCGCCACCGGCATAATCGGCGGCGGCGTTGTAAGTATCTTCGACAAATCAAAAGCCGACGAAGAAAAGGCAAAATGCACCGATGACTGCTGCACCAGCCCCAATCGCAATCTCCTCTCGCGATTTTTCACCGGCTTCAAATTCGCATTCGTAACGCTCCCGCGCGACATCGGCCCGGCCATGCTCGTCGGCCTCGTCATCGCCGCATCCATTTCCGCCTTCGTACCCGACGATTATTTCGCCGACAAGCTCGTCCACCCATTCCTCGCAATGGTCGTTATGATGTTCATCGGCATACCCGTTTACGTCTGCGCGACTGCCTCGGTACCCATCGCCGCAGTGCTTATAATGAAAGGCCTCAACCCCGGCGCCGCTTTGGTGTTCCTGATGACCGGCCCGGCTACCAACGCGGCGTCATTCACAACCATTTACAAAACCCTCGGCGGCAAAACCGCTCTGCTATATATCCTCACCGTCGCCGGCACAGCTCTCGCCGCCGGCCTGCTCTTTGACTATCTCGCAGTATATTTCGGCTCCGAAGTCGTAACAAAGCCCCACTGGATGCTGCCGCAGTCCATAAAGACCGCTTCCGCAATCATCCTGCTCATAATCCTCCTCCGCGCGATTATTTTCAAACCACGCGGCTCCGAACCCACGCATTGACACACCGCTCCATTCCCGTGCGAATTTGGGCGAAACATCATTGCATTTTCTGCCCCGCCGGTTTATTATTCACCCGTCAGGGGATTCGATATGGCTGAGCCGCAGGGACATGGCGAAAAGAGCACTCTTACCGCAACGGACAAGGCGGTTACCGATTACGTTAATGCGCTAAGCGAAGAGTGCACGATGCTCGTCATCCTCAAATCTCAGCTTTACGCCGGCTCCTGGGGACCGATGCTCGACGACCTGCGGAATCGGCTCGACGGCAAGCCGTACATCTTCAAGCTCGCCAACCGAATCCAGGACGACCACGGCATCGACCTGGCCGATTACGTACATTTACCGTAAACAAAAAATTCGAGGGGTGTTGTTAATGAAAAAAACTGTATGTTCGCTTTTAATCCTTACTGTTGCACTATTCACAATTTTTTTGACCGGCTGCAAAGAAGAAGCGTCAAAGCCGCAGCCCAATCCCGCTCTTGCCGACCAATTGCTCATCCCGCCGCAGGCCCTGCGCGATGTCGGGCTTGAATACGTATTCTCGTACGTTGTGCCGATCCGTCCCGGCGAAAAAATCAAAAATTTCGAAATCATCGGCGATCGCTTTTACGTAATCTCAGGCCGCAACTACCTCACCAGCCTCGACAGGCACGCTCTCAATCCCGTTTACAACTGGCAAATCGCGCCGCCCGAAACCATATTCTGCGGTCTCAGGGAATTCGACAACCAGCTTTATTCAATCGTTGGTGCCGACCTCGTTGCGTTCGACCAGGCCGAAGGCAAAACACTGATGAAAAATTCCCTCGGCTTCAGCCCGCTATGCTCGCCCGCACGCAATAATAATTTTTATTATGTCCCCGGCACGGACGACCGCGTTCACGCCTTTCGCGCAGCCGATATGGTACGCCTGTTCGACGTTTCCGCAAACGACGGCGGCCTGATTACCACCGTCCAGGCGACCAGCGATTTCGTCATCTTCGCCACAACCGCCGGCACAATTGCCGCGATACAGCCCGACAGTCCGACCCAGATTTGGCGATTTGAAGCTGCCGACGCGGTTAACGCACCCGTTGCTTACGACGGCAAAAGATTCGTATTTTCCAGTAAGGACGCCTGCATATATTCCATAAGCGCCGCCACCGGCAAATTACAGTGGAAATACCC
>JBBABK010000205.1:0-4172 GCA_041657685.1 Phycisphaerae bacterium
GCCGAACTGCGCGGTATTGTGGTCGACGTAGCTGACAGACAGTTCGGTTTTAACCTGTCCGCCGCCCATACTCTCATAGAGCAAAAATGCGGTTGTGCCAGTCGCGTCCTGCGTGAGCGTCTGGTCGATTTTGATTCCGATTGGGCTGCCCGCAGTTAATTCGCCGTCAACTAAATGCTCAGCCAGTATTTTGTACGTAAGAGTTCCGTTCATTTTGCTGTTCCTGAAAAAACCAACAGCTAAGTTTACCAGAAACCCCGCCCCAATTCAAACGAGAGTTAAAGTATCAGCCGTAATAGGTGCAGAATGTGCGGTCGCTTTCCCAGATGCTGACGCTGTGGAGTTTGGCTTTGCCGAATTTACTGTTGAGTTTTTTCCAGGCGAACTCGGCTATATTTTCGATTGTTGGATTGATTTTAGCTAAATCACCCACATCGGTGTTGAGGTTTTTATGGTCAACCAGTTTGACAAATTCACCATCAACAGTTTGCTCGAAATCTCCAATTCGGATATCCTCATCTGATGGTATTTTTATTGTTACCTCGGCGACGTAATTATGGCCGTGTCCGCTGGGATTGGCGCATTTGCCGAACATCTCGAAATTTTTCCGCTCGTCGAAATCATCGTTCCAGAGTTTGTGCATCGCGGCGAACTCAAATTTCTCGCTGAAGTAATACATCTTTAAATCCTCGCAATCGAAAGCAATCTTTCTGAAAGGGTTTAACTGCAGGCCAAGCTCGATGAGCATCGCGTTTTGGAATTTGTCTTTGAGCACATCACGCAGCGACGCGAGCGAGCCTGCCGTTTGTGAAATCTTAAGTGTCCTGTTTTGCTTAAAAGCATTACGCACATCATCGGCAAAAACCGGAATTGCGTACCGGCGGATAACTTTATCAATTTCGGTTACATTTATTACAAAACCTGTATCCGCTTCCTTTTTGCCCGCAAGTCCGACGGTTAGCTCGAAGAACAGGCTAAGCCCGTCGCCGGAAGGTTTGCCGCAGTAGGAATTCGCGCCGACAGTTTCGTCGCCGAAGGGTTCAATGAAAAACCGCACCTTGCGAACAAGTCTGCGCACGATATGCTCCCCTTATTTTCTGCCGTTGTGAATCAGGCTCATCACTTCGCTTCTGCTGCGCGGGTCTTTGCGGAACGTTCCGCGCACCGAGGATGTCACCATAACCGAGCCGGGTTTTTTTATCCCACGAATCGTCATACAGCTATGCGACGCCTCGATAACCACGGCCACGCCGAGCAGCTTTACGTTTTTCATCATAAAGTCGGCGATTTGGTCGGTGAGCCGTTCCTGCACCTGCAATCTCCGCGCGAAGCAATCGACGATTCTCGCCAGCTTGCTTACGCCGAGCACGACGCCGGCCGGCAAATACGCCACGTGCGCTATACCTATGAACGGCATCAGGTGATGTTCGCATACGCTGTAAAACGGTATGTCACGCAGCAGCACGATTTCATCGTAATTTTCGTTGAAGACGGTTTTGATATACTGCTGCGGGTCTTCATTCATCCCGCCGAGCAATTCCTCATACATCGCCGCCACACGTTTGGGAGTCGCTTTGAGGCCTTCGCGGTTTATATCTTCGCCTACCGCGGCGAGTATTTCGCTGACCGCTTTTTCAATTCGCGCAATATCAACTTTAAATTCGTTTTTGTCCTGCATCGTTATACTTTCAAAAAATTATTTACTCGCAAGATTTTTAAGATATTCGACGAACAACCTTACGCCAAATCCTATCGAGCCGTCGGTGACATATTTTTTCAGCGGCTCTGACGGTTCCATAGGTCCGGCTATATCGAGATGCACCCATTTGGTATCGCCCGCAAATTCACCGAGGAACGACGCGGCCGTGCACGCGCCGCCGTATCTCGAACCGATATTTTTCAAATCGGCGACTTTGCTTTTCATTTCTTCGGCGTACTCGCCGCCGCTTGGCATATGCCACACGGCTTCGCCCGCCTGCTCGGACGCCTCGCTGATTTTTTTAATCAATTTATCATCGTTGCCCATCAGGCCCGCCTTGTATAAACCAAGCGCAACAACACACGCGCCGGTCAGCGTCGCGATATCGATAATCGGCTCGCATTTCTGCTCTTTGGCGTACTGAATTCCGTCGCACAGAACCAGCCTACCCTCGGCATCGGTATTGAGAATTTCAATCGTCTTGCCGCTGTACGACGTGATAATATCACCGGGCTTGAAGCTGTGCTCGCCCGGAATATTTTCAGCCGCACAGATAACCGCGGTTACTTTTACCGGCAGCTTCAATCTCGTGACCGCCTTCATCGTCGCCATTACCACCGCCCCGCCGGTCTTGTCCATTTTCATCGCGTCCATATTCGCCGAAGGCTTGATGCTTATGCCGCCGGAATCGAACGTAATCGCCTTGCCTACCAGTCCGATGGTTCCGGATTTTGCCGATGCCTTTGCCGGCGACCATTTCAGAATTATCATTCTCGGTTTGTGCTGCGAGCCTTGACCGACGGCGATGATGCCGCCCATTTTTTTCTGTCCAAGCTGCTTGTCGTCGAAGACCGTGCACGATAGTCCTGCTAAACCCGCCGCCATTTTCTTAGCTTCGGCGGCAAGTTTTTCCGGATACGCCACATTCGCCGGCCGATTCGCCAGCGTCCGCGCAAAGTTCTGCGCATCTCCGATTATCGCTCCGGCCTCAATGCCTTTTTCGAGCTTTCGCAGGGTTGCTGCGTTATCATCAATCAATTCCACCGACAACAATTCGAGCCGTTTGTCCTTGTCATCGCCGGATACGAACTCATCATATATATAGCTGCCGAAATAAATCCCCTCAGTTGTTACCTGCCCGCCGCGAACCATGTCGGTTTTGCCGCCGAGCGACTGATGCAGCGCGAGAGTGATTTTTCCTGCCTTGAGCGCGACGGCTTTTTTCGCAGCGGCCGCCGCGGCATTGCGCAAGATATCGACTTTTGCTTTTTTCCTGTCGCCAAGCCCGACGAACAAGACGCGTTTGGCAGCGATTTTATCGCCGGTATAAATCAGGGCGGTACTGCCGAGTTCGCCTTTGAAATCGCCGAGCTTTATTACCTGCTCGAGCGCACCGTCTAATTTTGCATCGAGCTGCTTCAGTGATTTATCGAGCGTTTTGGAATCCTTGAACTGCCCGACGCAAAGCAAATCGGTTTTGCACTGGTCTAGAATTGCTTTCTTAACCTGAACCTGTACTTTAATAATCTGTTTCATTTTTTGCCGCTCCTATCCGTGGCTTTGAATCTAAGATAACTATCGATAAAATCCTCTATATCTCCGTCGAGCACCGCCGAGACGTTGCCCGTTTGATAATCTGTGCGATGGTCCTTGACCATCTGGTACGGCTGCAATACATAACTGCGAATTTGATTGCCCCACGCGATTTCGCCCTTGTCGCCGTATAGTTTCGCCAGTTGGGCGTCGCGTTTCTGCTGCTCGCGCATATACAATCGCGACTTGAGAACCTTCATCGCACTGGCTTTATTTTTATGCTGGCTTCGCTCGTTCTGGCACTGCACGACGATTCCCGTCGGCATATGCGTAATCCGCACGGCCGAGCTGGTTTTATTAACGTGCTGGCCGCCCGCACCGCTTGCCCGGTAAAAATCGATTCGCAAATCGTCTTCATCTATTTGTATGTCTATATCTTCGCTGAACTCCGGCAGCACGTCAACCGCGGCGAAGCTCGTATGCCGCCTCGCGTTGGAATCGAATGGGCTGATTCGCACCAGCCGATGCACGCCCCTTTCGCAGGACAATTTTCCGTACGCGAACGGCCCCGACACCCGAAGCGTAATCGAGCGTATTCCCGCTTCTTCGCCGGGCGTTATATCGTAATCTTCGAATTTGTATTTATTGTTTTCGAAATATCGTGTGTACATTCGCAGCAGCATATTGGCCCAGTCGCAGCTTTCGGTTCCGCCGGCGCCGGCGTGGATACTGAAAAAACAACTGTTCGAATCATAAGGCCCGCTGAGCAGGCCGGTCAACTCGATTTTTTCGCACTGCTTTTCGAGCTTATGCAAATCACTTTCAATCTGCGCCAGCGTCTCGGCGTCGTTCTCCTCGACGGCCATATCGAACAGTTCCTGCAAATCCTTGGCGCTTACAAGTGCGGCTTTTACCGGCTCGATTATCGCCTTAAGTGCAC
>JBBABK010000206.1:0-4166 GCA_041657685.1 Phycisphaerae bacterium
CACCTCTACCAGGGCCGGATAATACGCAACCACGCACGCGCAACCGCCCTTGTGTTACTGTTTGCAATGCTGCTTGCCGTCGCTCGCGCGGGATTCGAACTGACCGGCAACACCTGCTGGGGCACCGGCACCGCTGCAGTTGCCGCGATTATACTGGCAATTGCGTACGACCAGCGGTTCGCCGTCGGCATGTGCATCTTCTATTGCGTGCTCGCCGCCTTCGCCGTAGCGTCGGCCGCCAGCCCCGACATCAGGCCGTTCCTCGTTATGAGCGCAACCGCCTACACCTGCTGCCTGTCACTGCGCGAAGTGCGCACCAGAATCAAATTACTGCAGGTCGGTGCCGCTGCCGCGGTCGTGGCGTTCACTACTTCCATATCGCTCGATTTCTTCTCTTCCGACGTCGAACCACTTGCCGCACTGAGCAAAGCGGGCTGGAACGGTTTCGCCGCGCTGGTGGTAAGCATAATAATTCAGGGCCTGCTTCCGCTGATTGAAAAAACGTTCCGCATCGTGACCAGTATGACGCTGCTCGACTACAGCGATGCGAATCAGCCGCTGCTGAAACGCCTCGCGATGGAAGCACCCGGCACGTTCAGCCACAGCCTTATGATTGGTTCGATTGCCGAGGCCGCGGCCGAAGCTATCGGTCGCAACGGACTGCTCTGCCGCGTCGGGGCGTATTATCACGACATCGGCAAAATCAATAAGCCCGGCTATTTCGTCGAAAATCAGGCGGGCCAGTCCAGCAAGCACGACGACCTCTCGCCGACGATGAGCCAGTTAATTATTTCAGGCCACGTCAAAGACGGCAAAGAAATCGCAAAAGAATATAACCTTCCGTTCGTTCTTCGCCAGTTTATCGAAACGCATCACGGCACAACCATTATCGAATACTTCTACAAAGAAGCGATAAAGCGCGCGGGCAAAGACAAAGGCCCGAGCGAAAGTGAGTACCGCTACGAAGGCCCCAGGCCCCGCACCAAAGAAGCCGCCATCGTAATGCTCTCCGATGCCGCCGAAAGCGCGGTGCGTTCACTTCAGGAAATCACGCCCGCCAAAATCGAGGCGGTCGTAAAAAATGTTTCCATGAAACGGATGCAGGACGGCCAGTTCGACGAGTGCGATATGACGTTCCGGGAGCTTGCCAAGGTGCAGAACAGTATGGTTAAAACGCTATCCGCACACTATCACGGCCGGATAACTTATCCCGAGCAGCACGATGAGCCGCAGCGGTCCGATGACCAGCCGCAGCAAACCGATTGAAAATTATGGATGACCCGACTACCGAGCAACATATAGATATTCAAATCGCAAGGCTCTGCGATAAAATCAAATTGCCGTCAAAAAAAATAGAGCAGCTTATTAATTCCATTTGTCTGCGATTCGGTCTGAGCAAGGCAATTATCAGCATCGCAATCGTTGACGACGAACATATAATCAAACTCAATGAAAAATACCTTCGCAGCAAAAAAGTCACTGACTGTCTCAGCTTCGATTTATCCGACGGCCAATCGCCCGGCGAAAAATGTTTCGAAATTGTAGTCAATGCCGAACTTGCCTGCCGCACAGCCGAACAAAAAGACCATTCGCCACGGGCCGAGCTTGCGTTGTATATCGCGCACGGCCTGCTGCACCAGCTCGGTTTCGATGACCAAACCGGCGAACAAGCCCGGCAAATGCACCGCACCGAACAGGAAATTCTCCAAAGCCTCGGCTATGATTTTCTATATGATTGATAAAACCCGCAAAAACCCTTATCTTATCAGCCGGTTAATATTAACAAAATGGTTCTTAAGCGAAACTAATTAACCAAACCGAGGTGATACTTGAGCTATATAGGCTGGATAATTTTAATAGTATGCGTTCTGTCGTTCGGCGGCTTGTTCTTCGCCGTCAACGCAATCGCGCTGCACACCTTCAGCTCGGCCAAGCTTCACGAAGCCTTCAAACAGCGGGGGCGTTCTCAACTCGCCGATAAATTTATCGAATCAAGCGAGCAGTTGTCTCTGACCTGTTCGCTGTACAGGCTGGTTTTAAACGCCTGTATAATTCTCGTTCTTCTTGCCGCGTTCCGCACCGGCGGTCAATATCAGCCTTGCCTGGCAGATTTCATAATCGTCTTTGCTGTCGCTATGGCTATTTATTCGATTATGGGTCTTGCAATTCCGCACGCCTGGGCAAAATACGCCGGCGAAAAAATCCTCTGCCGGACGTACCCGCTGCTTCATCTTTGCGCGATTGTCGCCTGGCCCGCGCTTAAAATATTCAAACTGTACGACGAGCTGATTAAACGGCTTGCCGGCATCGGCGATGCCACCGAGGAGGAGCTTCAGGAAGAAAAGGAAGAGGAATTTTTAACCGACCTCGAAAAACAGAAAATCGAGGGCGTCGTCGACGAGGAAGAGCAGATTATGATTGAAAATGTGCTCGACCTCAGCGATACAACCGCAGGCGAAATAATAACGCCTCGCACCGACCTCGTCGCCATCGATGCGCACTGCACGCTTTCTGAAATAGTGGAAATTATCAAAAAAGCAGGGCACTCCCGCCATCCTGTCTTCGAAGAAACGATCGATAAAATCATAGGTATGGTTTATGCCAAGGACCTGCTGACCGAACTGGGTAAAGCACCCGGCGATTTCAAATTAACGGATAAAATCCGTCAGGCATATTTCGTCCCGGAGACCAAGCCGCTGCGCGAGCTGCTTAACGAGTTCAAAAAACAAAAATTGCACATCGCCGTCGTGCTCGACGAATACGGCGGAACGGCCGGCATCATCACGCTCGAAGATATTATCGAACAGCTCGTGGGCGAGATTTCCGATGAGTACGAAAAAACGCCGCCCGAACCCGTCGTCAAAATCGACCCGCACACAATCGAAGCCGACGCCCGGATATACATCGACGACCTGAACGATAAGTACGACTTCAATCTGCCGGAAGATGACGATTACGATACAATAGGCGGATTCGTTTTTTCGCACCTCGGCTACATCCCAAAGACCGGTACTGAATTCGATTATGCCGATATGAAATTTACCATCGCGCTCGCCGAAGCGCGAAAAATAAAACGCGTCAGAATTCGCAAACAGACCGGGCTGAAAAATGCTTAAAAAAGATTTTGCCGTCTGCATACGCGCCGTAGATTATTCCGAGACATCGCAGGTCATTACTTTTTTCACTAAAGACGCCGGCAAATTCACCGCCATCGCCAAAGGCTCGAAACGCTCCAAATCAGCATTCGACGGTCCAATCGAACTCTTCGCAAACGGCCAAATCGTTTTTTCTCAGCCGCATACGGACGCAATGGCTACGCTCACCGAATTCAGCCGGCAAATAGATTTTTCATTTCCGGGCCGAAATCTTTTCGCTTTGCATTGTGCCTCACTTGCCGCCGAGTTGCTCAATTCGACCACCGACGACTACGACCCGCATCCGCAGCTTTTCGACGCCTTTTTGAATTTTCTTGCCGAACTCGACCAATCGAATAATCCTTTGCAATTATTAATCATTTTCCAATTAACCCTACTCAAAGAAATCGGCCTTATGCCCATATTCGACCACTGTTCAAATTGCAAGACCAGCGTCGAGCGACGGGTGACGAGCGACAAATTTTTCTTCAGCAGCGAAGCCAACGGCCTTGTTTGCGGCGACTGCGAGACAAGCTTTCCCGATAAAATTTCTGTAAGTAAAAATGTCGTCGAGGCTTTGTATAATTATAAAAACCCGGCATCCAAAAACGACAAAACGCTCAAGGAAATAGAAAAGGTACTAATAAGTCACTTTGCATATGTAACAGGCAGACAACCGAGAATGGCAAAATACGTCCTCGACTGATAATCATTTCAGAATTTCGAACGGTTGCGCTCGGCCAGGAGAATGACGTCCCTCAAAGCCTGTTCGTCTTTGGCGCTGGTGAACTGTTCGTCGAATTCGGGATTTTGAACAACCTGCGCTATCGCCGAGATTGCCTGCAGGTGGAAATTTCTTTCGTCTTTCGTACCTGCCAGCACAAATACTTTCTTAACGCGCGGATATTTTTCCGAAAACCGTATTCCGCTTCTGCATCGGCCAACTAATACATCAAAAATTCCCTCGCCTTCGATAACAATATGCGGAACAGCAAGGTCAGGCATCATCACGGTACCGCTTTGCCGTTCTCT
>JBBABK010000207.1:0-4104 GCA_041657685.1 Phycisphaerae bacterium
GGCAAAATATCCACTGCCCGCTTTCGAAGCGCTCCTCAAAGCCGAGAACGACGACGAAAAATCCAGACTGCGAAAGCAATTCCAAAAAGACGTCACCATCCACATCGACAAAATCGCATCCAATTATATAAGACCCGCCGAAGGAACTCTCGATTTCGCGCTCATGTTCATCCCTGCTGAAAATGTGTACTACGAAACCATCGTCAAATACTCCGACGACTCCAGAGACCTGCTTCAATATTCGCTGGACAAGCGCGTCATACCCGTCTCGCCCAATTTGTTATATGCTTATTTGATGACTGTCGTAATGGGCCTGCACGGCCTGCAAATAGAAAAACAGGCCGCCGAAATCCGACAGAACCTCTCGAAGCTGAACGCATCATTCTCCGACTTCGGCTGCAACTGGGAAGTTCTCGGCAAACACCTGCGAAACGCGTACAGTCAGTACGATGAAGCCAATAAAAAACTCGACCGCTTCGGCCTTCAGCTCGAACAAATACAAACCGATAGTATTGAAAAATAATTATGCCAAAGACTCTTGGATATATGCTGACGTGGACTACTTACGGCACTTGGCTGCAGGGTGACAAAAGAAGGTACGTAAAAAAGGGAACAATATTGCCTCCAAACGAAAATTTGCTTAAAGCTAATAAAACTTCTCAGGCATATAAAACAGTACGGCTTTCAACTCCGCAAAGAAACCTTGTTCGTACGGCAATTATTCAGCAGGCCAAAGTTATAAATCAGCGGTTGTTAGCTGTCGTTGTTTGTTCCAATCATATACATTTAGTTGGTGGATATATTCACCAACCGCTCGAAAAAGTTGTGGCTTGTTATAAAAAAGCTGCACGACTCGCGTTGAAAGACGAGGGACACACCGGCCGATTATGGACGAAAGGTTATGACAAACGCTTTTGTTTTGACGAAAATTCGCTTGAACGAAGAATTAATTATGTGCAAAACCATAACCCCGCGTAAAACGCGGGGCTAAATATTTAGCCCCCGGTTTCACCGGGGGTTTTGTCTAATGACTATTATAACAAAAAAATGTAAAGTTTTCCCCGCCTTGCATGGTGAGTCCGACAAGGGCTGGATTTGGATGCCTAAGGAAAATGGGTTTGAGTCTATGGATTATGTGAAACTGACGAATCTGGCGGTGAATAAAAATATATTCTGTATTTGTCGTACAATTGATAGGAATTTTAAGTGTTACTATAAAAGGAAAACAGATACTTCTTTTCCTAATGACGGCTCCTTTTTGATTGTGATATCGGATCATTATCGTCGAAAACTCGGTATTGAGAATATTCACTCACCATCCGAAGATTCAAATGAAAAATTGGTAGAGCTACGGTTTGCTACCCAGGGGTGTTGGGTGTGTAGGAAGTGGTATTGTATAATAGCTTTGTTGGGACATCCCGACCCCTGTGTAAAAATGGCAATATTTCTTGCTATTTTGTCAATAATCCTTGCTATTCTGTCAATAATCGTCGCTTTTTTATAAATATTTTGAATCAAGTAGAATATATATGCTGAGTATGATGATTTACGAAGACCTCAAAAATAAAAAGGTATTAGTCACCGGCTCATCGAGCGGCATCGGCCAGGCGACCGCGCTCATGTTCGCACAGCAGGGTTGCTTCGTCGGCGTCCACTATTTCCGTACAAAAGATGGAGCCGAAAAAACATTAGCCGAGGTGAAAAAACACAGTGCCGGCTGCATCGTCCGCGCCGATGTCCGTGACGAAAAACAGGTCAACGAAATGGTCGAATCCTTCGCCTCTTCGGCAGGTGGCATCGATATTTTGGTGAACAACGCCGGCACGCTCATTGACCGCCAGGATTTCGAAAACGCGACCGTCGAATATCAGGATGATATTTACGCCACAAACGTCAAAAGCATTTTCCTCGTCACTCGCGCCGCACTGCCGCATTTGAAAAAATCCAAAGGCTGCATAATCAACATCGGCTCAATCGCGGGCCATCACGGCGGGGGCGGCGGCTCAGGCCTGTACGCCGGCGCCAAAGCGGCTGTCGCGGCCGAGACAATCGCAATGGCAAAAGAATTCGCGCCGTACGGCATCCGCGTCAACACCGTAATCCCCGGCCTGATTGAAACGCGCTTCCACGAGCAGTTCAGCACACCCGAACGAAAAGAAAAAGTCGCAAAGCAAACCCCGCTCGGCCGAAACGGCAGGCCCGAAGATGTCGCAAAAGCGATTTTATTTTTAGCGAGCAGCGAAGCCGCTGAGTTCATCACCGGCGAATACATCGCCGTCAACGGCGGCCTCTATATGCGTGCCTGATTGCAGATTTTTTTTATTACAATGCCAAAAGGTGCATCGTATGAAAAAAGCGTATGATTCCCACGAAGTCGTTTATCGGCAGTTGAGAAAAAAAGGCTTTCTCGCCTGGGGACAAAGGAAAGCCGGCAAGACAATTGTTTCCTGCGTACCTGAAACAAGAAAATTCTTAAGAGATGTTCTCTCTCAGCCGTGGGCACCGAAAAAAGGCAGGATAATAGAACTCGGCTGCGGAACCGCCCCGATGTTAAGAAATTTTTGCGAAAAAGGATTCACAGGCGTCGGCATCGACGTCAGTAAAACAGCAATCGCGATGGCAAAGGAACAATCCAAAGGCCTTGCTCTCAAATTCTTCCGCGACGACGTATGCAGTCTGACAAGGAAAAACCTCGGCCGGTTTGATATCGTCCTCGACGGTATGTGCCTGCATTGTCTGACCGAAATAAAAGAGAGAAGGGCATATTTTCGCACCGTGTCTAAACTCCTGAAGGATGACGGCCTTTTTATTTTGCTTACGATGTGCGCCCCCGTGAATAAAAAAAGGCTGCTCGAATTATACGAAGACCAGAAGTTCATCGAGAAGGTGATTTATGTCCCTTTCGACAGGAAAGGTTACAAAGGCTTAACCGTATTAAATGGCAAACAATACCTTCCAACTCGATATATCGGACATTGGAAAGAAATTCTCGAAGAATTATCCGGAGCCGGTTTCGAACCTAAACTTATCAGGTACAAGGCAAGTAACAGCAAAGATTGCTGCGGAATTCTTACCGTGGGAGCAGTGAAATAGTCAAAAACCTGTTTGAAATTAACGCGTCAAAACAGTAAAATACAATTACTTTTATATTTCGCTTTCTTTGGGCCTTAGGGCCTTCGCGGCAAAAAAGTTTTATAGTTTTATATTTATTCGTGCCTGCCCGCCGCAGCTTTGGCGTAGGCGGGTTAATCTGTGATTAAAATTTTTCTCTGTGAACTCTGTGTTCTCTGTGGCTTAGTGTTAGTTATGA
This sequence comes from Phycisphaerae bacterium, assembly GCA_041657685.1. GTDB lineage: Bacteria > Planctomycetota > Phycisphaerae > Sedimentisphaerales > Anaerobacaceae > JBBABK01. The sequence goes on from JBBABK010000207.1 coordinate 3,311, forward strand.
AAATAGCAAACCGAATAGTAATGACTCTCGCCGGTCTGCTGCTCATTGTCGCATCGGCGCTAAAGGCCTACCAGATGCTCACCGAGCCAATCGTCAGCAAGGGCCTGTGGGAATCGTGGGAATTTTTCCTCGTAACAGTCCCCCTCGAAATGTCGCTCGGCATCTGGCTCGTATCAGGCTTGTTCAGAAAGGCCGCCTGGCTCTTCGGCACGTTGTCCTTCGGCTTCTTCGTCGGCGTAACAGCCTACAAAGCCCTTACCGGCGAACTGTCCTGCGGCTGCTTCGGCACAGTCTCCGTTGACCCTTGGATAACATTGATAGCGCTCGATATTCCGCTGTTTTTATTGTTATTGATTTTCTATCCCCGCGGCGAAAAATTATTGCCCCCGCCCTGGCCGCATCCGCTGCATTGCCTGCTCATCGCGATTCCCGGAGCGTTCATTGTCGGTGCGCTCATACCAACCCTCGCGTTTAATAAAGCGCCGGACCGCAGCGATAAATACATCCTGATAAAACCCGATAGCTGGCAAACTGATAATGCCAAACCAAAACTCAAACAGACCGTTACAACGACCGACCCTAATACAGAACCGAATTTACCAGCTGAGATTAATGATACACCAACTAAACCGGCCGTTGAACCTAATGAGCCGAACGAATCCGACCTGCCCGACTGGCAGCTAATGCTCAACCACACCGACATCGCCGATCAGTTGCGCGACGGTGTGCGAATCGTGTTATTCTATCATTACGACTGCCCCGACTGCGCCGTCGCTATTCCATTATATAGCGAG
>JBBABK010000208.1:0-4091 GCA_041657685.1 Phycisphaerae bacterium
GCGGACTTGCCGAAGTGCAAATAGTCGATGCCATGACCGATTATATGCGGGATATGATGGTCGTAAAATCGGCCGGTGCAGATTCCGAATTATTGCTGCTTACCGAGGGCCAGCGAAAAAAAATTACCGCTCTGGCCGAAGGATTCGATATCGCGGGACTAATTTACAGTATCACGGCACTGGAAAAAATCCGCTGGCAGGTAAAAAATACAGATAACCCGCGGGCGTTACTGGAAGCACTGCTGCTGCGATTCGCGCTGGCGGAGCATTTCCTGAACGTTGACCAGTTACTTTCGCAATCGCCGAATAAGCCGCAGGCCGACGTAAAAAAAAACGCTTCAGTAAAGACTCGTACTGAAAGTTTCAGACCCCAGCCGCAAAATAATCCTCCGGAAATATCCAAACCTCAAACATTCAAACCTGCTGCCGGTGATGCAGAATTTAACTGGCCTGATATATTAGAGGTTATAAATTCCACTCTCGGCGGGGGCACGGCGGGACTGTTGAATGCCGCTAAGCCGATGAGCTTTGAAAATGACGTACTGACACTTGCTTTCGATGAAAAAAACAAGATGTCGAAAAATATGTGTGAAAGCAACGGCCGAGCTGACCAGATACGAAACTGCATCAGTAATCATCTCGGCAGAGATATATCTGTAAAGTTTATCGTGGAAAAACCGCAGGGCGCAGCGGAGATAAAAGAAAAATCTGATAAAACTCCCGCCCAGAGAAGAAAAGAGCTGATGGACGACCCTGCCGTTAAAGAATTAATCACCGGCCTCGGTGCAACAATCACAAATATCGAAGAACAGTAAAATCGCTGATTACACTGGTTGGTTTGAATTAGCTGCTAAGACCCAAAGACTCGAAAAGTCATTAGTGAATAGTCGTTAGTATTTAGCGCGTGGAATCGTGTTTGGCGATGGCATTTTGGATATTGTTATTTTGCAGGTAAAAAGGGATAATGTTTTGCAATAGATAATAGACAGTTTGATAAAATTAATAGAACATCTAAAGGGTGATAAGATGGTGACAAACTATAAGGAAATAATTCCAAACAGTATTGATTCTGAAATTATTAAAAACAAAAAGAATAAAATAAGTGGAGTGGGCGTGATTATAGTTTCTGTGACTGGTGCATCTTATAATATTAGGCTTGAAAAACCAATGTCCAAGATGGATTTGGAAGAGTTCTTTAATAATTTAGCGATTGATGATGTTGATATAATTAAACTGTTTAATGAATCAACGTTTTTAGGTGACAAGGAGCACTCAACTTCAAGAATTGAATTTTGGTTTAAGGAAAAGCCAATGTCATTTATTCATTGCAAGAAAATCCATGGCTTTCCGGATTAACCTATGACAGAATTATTCACATTAAGCAGTCATTTGGTAGTGGTTTATACAAATCAAGCCTTTGATATTATTATTCAAATCAGTATAGTAACAGCATAAATTATAAATATAAACTTGTGGAGACTATATGGCCGGGGCGTATACGGAAACATTGAATAAACTCATCGAGGAGTTCGGCAGGCTGCCGGGGGTGGGGCCAAAGACGGCTGAGCGGCTGGCGTTCTATATATTAAAAACTGATACCAAAGAGGCGATGAAGTTAGCGAACGCGATTAGCGACGTCAAAACGAAAATCAAACGATGCAAGGTGTGTTTCAATCTTGCCGAAGGCGAGTTATGCAATATATGCTCGGACGCAAAGCGCGATAAAGGGCTGATATGCGTGGTCGAGCAGCCGAAGGACATTATCAGTCTTGAACAGACCGGCGCGTGCAAATGGGTATATCACGTACTGGGCGGGCATATCGCACCGCTGGACGGGATGGAGCCGGGCGATTTGACGATTGATAAGCTGGTCGAACGTGTGCGGGCGGGGGGCATCAATGAAATTGTAATGGCGACCAATCCTAATATGGCGGGGGGCGGGACAGCTCTTTATATCAGCTCACTATTGAAGCAGGCGGGCGTTAAAATTACAAGGCTGGCGAGGGGTCTGCCGAGCGGGACGACGATTGAATTTGCCAGCGGCAGGATTCTTAACGACGCGATAGCAGGCAGGCAGCCCTTGCAGTAGCGTACAGCTTACAGCGTATAGCGTATAAAACCCTGTTGCTCGCTTTCGGTGCGACGATTCATTTTTTTAGAAGCTCATGGGATTCTCAGGTTCTTGAAAAAACTTCATAAAATAATCGATATGGTTTTGCTGCGCGCGGGTTGCGGTTTGTGCTATAATGAAGACGCGGGTTATATAAATAACCCCGCCGCACCCGGAACTACATCGGGATGACGGCGGGGCTAAATACAAAGGGCGACTGCAATGAAGCTGGAAATGACAGGACAAATGCGGATGGAGCAACGTATGAAGCTCGCTCCGCATATGATTCAGTCGATGGAGATTTTACAGCTTTCTATCTTAGCGCTGCAGGAGCGCATCGAGCAAGAGTTGAACAGCAACCCGGTACTTGAGACTGATGAGCCGGGCGATGAAGCGGTGGAGGTCGAGCAGGATGAACAGCAGGAGGGCGGGGATTTGCCGGAGGGAGTATTGCCGGCGGATAAATCGCTAGATACACTGGAGCGTGTCGATAATCTCGCGGATGATTACCGGGACTATTTAGACCAATCGGCGCAGTTCCGAAGGACGGCGAGTGACGAGGAAACCGACCGCAAGCTCGAGGCGATAAAAAATACCGAAGCACAGCCCAAATCGCTGCACGAGCATTTGGCAGAACAGTGGATGATGATTGACGCGGATGAGGGGGTCAAAAAAGCTGGCGAGCAAATCATCGATTATATAGATAATCGCGGATACCTGAGCGTTAGGCTGGAGCAGCTTCATAATAAGGACCGCAAGGATTACAGTTATGAGGATTTGAAAAAGGCGCTCGAGCTGGTGCAGATGCTTGAGCCGGTCGGCGTCGGGGCACGGGATTTAAAAGAGTGCCTCCTGATTCAGATGGCTAACAGCGGGCAGGATATGAGTTTCGAGCGCGAGCTTGTCGAAAAGCATATGGACGAGCTACTGGAAAATCATCTGCCTGAAATCGCGAAAAAAATGAACTGCAGCGTGGAAGATATTAACCGTGCGATTGCGAGGATGAGCAAGTTCGATACATCACCCGGCCTGCAGTACGGCCAGGTCGTCAATCACGTCATTACTGCCGATGTGATTGTCGAGCCGGCTGATAATGAGCTTGGGTATTCGGTGAGGCTGGCGAATACCAGTTTGCCGAATTTGCGGATTAGTGATTATTATTCAAAAGTGGCAGCGAATTCAAATACATCGCCTCAGACGAAAGAATTTCTGCAGAAGAATATCCGCTCGGCTCAATGGATTATCGACGCGATAGCGCAGCGAAAAAATACATTATTAAAAGTCAGCACCTCGATTGTCAAATTCCAGCGGGAGTTTTTCGATAAGGGGGAATTATATTTAAAACCATTACCGATGGCGACCGTTGCGGACGATGTAGGTATTCACGTTGCGACGGTATCGCGTGCGGTTGCGGATAAATATTTATTATGTCAGTTGGGCGTGGTGCCGCTGCGGAAATTTTTCAGCGGCGGGATGGAGGATGAAAACGGCGAAGCGCACAGCTGGCAGGCAATCCGGCTCAAGCTCAAGCAAATCATCGACGAGGAAGATAAATCCAATCCGCTTAGCGATGATAAAATCAAAAAGAAGCTGGAGGAAGCGGGGATTACAAATCTCGCCAGACGAACCGTCGCAAAATATCGCAAACTGATGGGGATTCCAACGGCTCGCCTTCGCAAGCGCTATTAAGAGCTTTTCATTGACAGGTGAACGGTTGCGGTATAATTTATCTTAGAATAGCGGGCGTATTTGAATCGCCTGGTTTGACCGTCGTCATTATTATAGGGAGATGTTTAAGATGGATCCTGCAATTTTCAAGGCATACGATATTCGAGGTATTTACCCCGACCAGTTTGATGAAAAGGACGCGTGGAAAATTGGTTACGCCTCGGCCAGATTTTTGCGTTCGGTTTTAACCGGTTATGACCGAGGCCAGGCGAACTGCCAGTCGATATGCGTGGGCAGGGATATGCGGACGCAC
>JBBABK010000209.1:0-4088 GCA_041657685.1 Phycisphaerae bacterium
CGCGAGCGTTATAATTATTTCATAATCCTTGCTCCGCTCGACCCCCTGCCTCCAGAAATCGCGGAGCACTTCTTCATTTTTGGAATAATCCCACGGTCCTTTACCGTACCGCTGCCATTCCTGATGGGCCCGGTTCATCGGCTCGTGATGCGAAGTACCCATCACAATACCGTACTCGTCGGCTAATTTCGCGTTGAGCGGGTCGTCGTCGGCAAATGCGTTGTTCCACATCGCGGGCCACATAAAATTAGCTTTAAGACGAAGCAGCAGCTCGAAAACTTTGGTGTAAAATTTACTGTTGTAGTTGCCGAATTTCTCTTTAACCCATGGGGTAAGCGCAAACCCCTCGTCGTTAAGGAATATGCCTCGATACTTAACAGCCGGCGGCCCCTGGATATAAGTGCCGGCTTTTACATATAAACTGTCTTTATGCTCGACCGGCACATCAGCCCACCAGTACCACGGCGAAACACCGATTTGCTCGGACAGGTCGTATATGCCGTAAATCGTTCCTCTTTTGTCGCTGCCGGCGATAACAAGCGCACTGTCTGTTCCTTCGACAGGCTCTTTTACAGTGGTGATTAAAAATGATTCCCACTTGCCCGCGATTGGAGATGTTTCGATTTTACCCTCTTTGGCCAACTGGTCGATGATTTTGCTTTTGCCGAGCGTGCCTATGATTACGACATTTTTGCCAAGCTCGCTTTTTCTGCTCGTCAGGTTCGCTTCGATTCCGGTAACTCGCTTTATATCCGCCTGAAGGTCACCCGCGGCTCGCACTACGCCCGGATAATCACGAGAATCGACATAAATATTGGCGGTGCTGCCGTTCCCCGCTAAGCGAAAACAGCCTTCGCTGCATGTATCTTCCACGTACTTTATCTGCCCTATTGCCAGACCTGTGCCGGGCAGATAAAAAAGACAAACAGCCGCCAACGCAAAAATTCGAACTAAATTTTTTGCCTTCATAAAGCCCCCGAACCAAAATTATTCAGGTATATGCCGCCAACAACATCACATTTATCTATCGCCGCAGGACGCGGATTGTTCGCTTACTTCATCAAATCAGTCACATAGGCCTTTAATGATTTCGAGTCTATCTTCGCAGAGCCTTTTTTCTTTTGAAGCTCTTTAACGTGCTGCATCACTAAATGCGTCATTACCGCGCCAGGTCTGGGATAGGCGGCAACGATATAGTGCGGCCCCGGCGCTTCTTCGCCTTCTTCCTGCTCCATCTAGGCCCTGAGATTATCCGGGCTGATTAACGAATTGGCGTAATCGAAGATGACCTTGTCCATTACCTTATAAACTTCCTTGCTCTCCTTGACCATTCCGTAATAATCGAGAAGCTGGGCGAAAACGTAATTGGAAGTGGTGTAAACGTCTTTGCCCTGGTCGGATTCGACCGGCTCGCCGTCCTCGGTGCGCGTCATGCACCAGCCCATCGTGGTACGGTTATTTTTGAAAATCGTCCTGAGGATTTTCTTCGCGCGGTCCTCGGAAATAAAGGACTCCTCGCCCATCGCAATCAGCGACCATATCGCGTCAAGCTGATTCATCCACGTATCGGTATTTAAATCGCCGGTTTGCGGGTCATCGCAGGTGACATAATAATGCAAATCCTTTTCGTCTCTCCCGAGGTTTTCGAATATCGCTGAGACTTTTTCGAAGATTTCTTCGTACTCGGCCTTGGCGGATTTATCGTTCATCATATCGGCCATAATAATCATAGCCTTGCAGCCGGCCATAAAAATCGTCGCGTCATAAGCATCGATGCCGAACAGCGGCAGGTTATCGAATGTATTTTTCACCTCGCCGGGATTGCCTTCGGGCATCCCGTCGCCGTCGTTATCCAGTTCTTTGAGATGCTCGAATCCGAATTTCAGCGTCTTCCAGTTCTTTTTCAGAAATTCGGTATTGCCCATAAACTTGACGTTACGCAAAACCCTTGTGGCCAACTTCGGAAACAGGTCAACCCAGTAATTATTATTGTACCACGCATAATCGCTTACATTGCGAAGAGCGTGCCCCTTCGGCAGTGCGCCAAGGTCGTGCGCGACCGAACCTTTGACTTTGAATTCATCCCAGATTTGCGTCAGCGAAACACCCTTGTATGCTTCGGGATTGTTTTTGAAGTGCTGTCTTGCTTCCGGGAATGATGCGTGGACGTGATAAAACCGCTTCTTCGGGTCAACCGCGTTTATCGAATTGATAAAGCTCTGGCATAATTCCTCTTCGATATTGGGAAACAGTATCATCATCACCATCGAATACCAGTCCACGTCCGAAGGATTGATATACGCGTAATCGAAGCATTCGAGGAATCGGGCGGTTTCATTGCCCTTATTGTCCTCGACCCAGACGGCCGCGTTCGACAGCGGGAAGCTGAACTCGTTAAGAATCAGCCTTGTCAGCCTTAACGCACCGGCCCTGTCATTTTTATATGAAGGACTCTTTTGAATCTGTTCATAAATTTTATTCTGGATATTGAGCGTTCGGCTGAGCCATTTCGGATAATTATCCATCGCGACTTTCGCCAAATCAATCGCCCTGTTCTTTTTGTCTTTGAAATGCTTTACATATTTGCGTTCGAAAATCTTGCCGTCAATAAACCTCTGCTCCGGAAAATCAAGCGCGACCGCAAACGGCACGGTCACAGTCGCTTTGGGATTTAATTTGAATGTGAGGCTGACAGCCGAGCCGTAATCCTGATTCGGTATCGCGTCTCGCTTTTCATAGAAGCTGCCGTCAACATTTAGCAGCAGGTCCTGCTTGAGCCTGTTGAGACAGTAATACGGCTGAACGTCAATCTTAACACCTTTGGTTTTCTTAACCACGATAACCATCCGCTCTTTTGATTCTTTGCTGGTCATTACGACACCGGCAAGTCCGCCGTTATCGAATTGCTGATGAATATGGCCCTTGATTGGCGTCGCGCACAGATAAACCGTATCCTGGTCGGTCGGCTTCAATTCTTTTTCCTGCAGGTTTACCAGCGACGGTCGAGGTATTACCAATGTCACTTCCTGTGCCTTTGTTGATGTATTTGTAACCTCGAATTCTTCGACGCTAATCGGCATTTGTGCATGGTCATTGCCTGACAAAAACGGCGAAACAAATCGCCGCGTGACATTTACCTTGCCGAGTTTATAATTCATTTCCAGCAGCGGCGTGGCAATTGAAAGCGAAACCTTCTTTTCATCAATAGCGGGCCAATAATAATTTCTCAAAGCCGGTACATCTTCAGGGCCTTCCACAGCTTTGGGGTCTCTTTTCGTGAGCATTACAAATTCTTTGCCGTTCAGACGGACAAACGGAGCCGAACCGAGCTGTATGCAGTTCTGATTAAGCAGTATCAGCCTGCCGGCATTGTTGAGCCTGTTGTACAAACCTTCGGGAGATATGCCGACCGAGCACGTTGGTGCGCCCATCAGCGCGAGCGTATGCGGGAACTGAAGCGTCTTCGACATACCCTGAAAATGAACCGTCATCTGGTTCTTTTCATAAATATCCGAAATCTGCTTACCTGAAATTGTAAATACATCGCTGATTTTCAAACCTTTAGCTTTCGGCATTATCTTTCTCCTTTGTTAGTCATACACCTTAGCCGGCCCATTCGACCGGCTAAGGTGTGGTTTTTCTCATATCGGGCAACAGACCCGTTGTTTCTATGCGTCAATTATGAACCGCTCAGGCCGAAGGGATTGGCCTTGGCGGCTTTGAGTTTCTTCATCGGTGTGGTCTTTTGGCCCTGGAGCTTGACGGGCATCTTCGTCGAGGCTGACGTTTTGATTTTGCCGAAAATCACGCCCGCCGAGACCCTGATGGAATCCGGCGTGCCGCTGAAGTTGCAGACGGCTGCGTCGGCTTCGGCGGTTGTCCCTTCTACATACGGGAAGTTCGTCATAACCACCACCTTGTGCCCCGCTGCTTTGAGCTTCTTGGCCAGCAATTGATTGTTGCCCGTTTTGACGATACGGGCGTAGTAGTTGGTCATTACCACAACGTCCGCCTGCTTGGCCAGTTTGAGACATTCATCGATTTCATCCTGCACCGCGGACAAACCCGTATCGACCAGAATTAAATCC
>JBBABK010000210.1:0-4083 GCA_041657685.1 Phycisphaerae bacterium
GTTTTGAAAAAGGTTGCGGTTCCGCCGTCGCGAAGGCTATGGCGGACAGGTGCGCAGTTCGTAACGAAAAAACGTGTGACGTTGGACGAAACGAGTATCACAGACGTTTCCACGATTGGACGGATTTATTGGAAAGGATTTTACAAATGAAGAAATTATCGATTTACAGCACAGGCCTGTTTATTACTCTATTTTTACTATTTGCATTTATTGTTATGTCCGGCCCGGTTGCTGCGCAAAATGAAGTTGACAACACACCGGGCGCTATCGAATCCGAGCCGATAAACGTGCAGGATCAGGGCACAGCCGAGGCCCCGGCCGGTCCTGAGGACGTAAACGCTCCCGGCGTGCCGCAGCGGCGCGGGATGGATACGATGACGATGATTATGCTCGGTGTGATGGTTGTCTTTTTGATTATGATGTTCCGCGGGCCGAGGAAGAAACAGCAGGAGCATCGCAAAATGGTGCAGTCGCTGCAGAAGAACGACCGGGTGCGAACAATCGGCGGAATATACGGTACTGTTGTTGACGTTCGCGATGACGAAATCGTCCTGAAAATTGACGAATCAACGAATACCAAAATTAAGATAACGCCGAGCGCTATCGGGACAAAAATATCCGAAGAAAAAAGTTAATTTGTGAATGGTTGACTGGAAGTTTCAAATTCAAATCCGGTTTTCCGGAAAGCGACCAATTGACCAGTTAACGAATTAACCATTTAACAATTATTAATGGAGTAGTTATGAGAAAGGCCCTTGCGTGGAAGTTTGCTCTTATCGCGATTGTTATAGTTCTTGCGCTGCTCAGGCTTTACCCGCCCAGTGAAACAATCAAGCAGGGCATCGACCTTGCAGGCGGAACGAGCCTCATCTATGAAATTGACACCACCGGTATGAAGGATGAGAACACTTCCGGCCTGAGTAACAGTATGATAACTGTTCTTAAGCGCAGGGTCGACCCGCAGGGTATGCGCAACCTGATATGGCGGCCGCTCGGCAGCACGCGATTTGAAATTCAAATGCCGCTGGCCAGCAAAGAAGCGCGCGAGGCCAGATCCGCGTATGAAACCGCCCTCAATAATCTTCTCGATAAAAATATTAACATCCCTCGCGTGATTCGTGCGCTTTCTGAGCCAAACGACGTGAGGTCGGCCGAGTTCGAACAGCTCGCCGGCAGTTCACAAAAATCGCAGGAAATTCTTTCGAATCTCGCGAATGCTTACGACCAAAGACGGGCCGCTATGCAAAAGGCTGATAAATTGAATGAAGCGCTTGCAGACCCGGAGCGGGAGATAAAGGCGGCCGGGGTCGACATCGAAACGGTGAAAGATAATGTCGGTGACTGGATGATGCTCAATCCGGAAAAGCGAACCGAAGCGATTAGGGGTTTTCTCGGCAAAGATTTTTCGCAATTGAAATTGAATCTGCTCGGGAATTATACCGAGGCTTATGCCAAGTGGTCGGACGCAGACAACGAGCTGACCGACCCGCAGACCGGCGCGAGTGTTGTGTTCCAGCAGGCGCGCGACGGTCTTTACGAGCTTGTGCTGACCGAAGAAGAATTGAAACTTCAACTCGATAAACCGAAAGTTTCGTACGACAAGGCCGTCGAACAGCTGAAAGAAGAATATCCCGACCGTGACAAACAGATTCAGGCGGTTGCCGACGCTCTCAAAAGTTACAGTAAATATCAGGGCAGACTGGACGACCCGCGCGACCTGCAGCGAATGCTCAAAGGCGCGGGAATCCTCGAATTTAGAATTCTGCCGACGGTCGGCCAGGAAGATAGTGACACCGCCCTGCTTGATTCGTACATTAAAAATCTCCAGGAAAAAGGCCCGAAATTCGCATCAGACAATAAATATGCCTGGTTCGAAATTGAAAATACGGATGAATGGATTGTCGAGGGCCAGGATGGTCAGGTGCAGACAAGGGTTCACGATGCTCAGGACAAGCCGGCCGTGGTCGTGCCGTTCGGCAGCCGATATTATGTTCTGTGCAGCAATAAGCCTGATGAAACAATGCTTCATAACACTCAGGGGAAATCCTGGAAACTAACCAACGCAAGTCCGACCGCTGACCGGCAGGGCAAACGCGCTATAAGTTTCACGCTCGACGAGCGCGGAGGCAAAATATTCAGCGCTCTTACCGGTGAAAACATAGGTCGGCCTTTGTGCATCCTTCTGGACGACAGGGCGATTTCCGCGCCGAGCATCAACGACAGAATCGGAAGACAGGGCATCATCACAGGTCAGTACAGTGAAGAAAAAGTCGCCGATATGGTTGATAAACTCAATGCCGGCTCGCTGCCCGCGATGCTTATTGAACAGCCCGTTGCGGAAAAATCCATCGGCCCGTCACTCGGCGCTGAGAACCGTGACCAGGGCATAAAGGCAGGTATCATCGGTCTGGCAGTAGTAATGGTAATTATGCTTGTTTACTATTTGAAAGCCGGTGCAATCGCAGACATCGCGCTGGTTTTCAATATGCTGGTAATTCTCGCGACAATGGTGGTGATGCGCGCGACCTTTACACTGCCGGGTATCGCGGGTTTGATTTTGACCATCGGTATGAGCGTCGATGCCAACGTTCTTATTTTCGAAAGGATACGCGAAGAGCAGAAAAAGGGAGCGTCGCCTCGCATCGCGATTAAGAACGGTTATCAGAGGGCTCTAAGCACCATTCTCGATTCTAATATTACAACCTTTATCACCGCGTTTATTCTTTACTGGATTGCACCGGAAGAAATCAAGGGATTCGCGATTGTTTTGATGATAGGCATTATATCGAGTCTGATAGCGGCCTTATTTGTGACCAGGGTCTTTTTCGACTTTATGACCGAGTTCGGACTGGCAAGAGGTGAGCAGTTCAAATGGCAGCTTTTTAAAAATGTGAACGTCAACTGGATGGCCCTTCGCCCGGTGTTCTTCGTAATTTCGACTCTGCTCATTGTCGGCGGCCTGGTCGTGTTTTTCACTCGCGATGATTCGAAAAACAATAAATACGATATCGAGTTTACGGGCGGTACGGCTGCGACTATTAACCTGACCGAGCCGCGGGACGTGCAGTTTGTCAGGGACAGGATAACACAGGTAGGCCGCAATATCGATAACCCCGCAATAGCCGCGGCCAACGTTTACAGCGTGGGCAAGATTCAGGACGGCAAATCGACACAATTCGAAATCAATACCACCGAGACAAACAAAACTGTGACGACAGTCGTCCTGTCTGACTCGACCCCAGTGACAGCAGAACAATTTAAAACGGCTGTTGTCAAAGCCGAGGACGAAGCCGGCGTAAACTTAAGCAACTTAATAATTACCGAAGGTCCGGATCGGGATAATGCGTTCATCGTGTCAACGAGTCAGCTTAATAAAAACTTAGTTGCCCAGATGCTGCGGCAGGCTTTTCCGTCGGCTCAGATTTCCGAGCCGCAGCTCGACGAAGTTGTTAACAACGCGATAATGACGGCTTTCGGAGATTTACTCGAGATCCGCAGAAGTCTTGAACCGCAAATAACATCAACAGAGAAAATAACCAGACAAGTCACCGAAAATTCACCTGAGCTGCTCGATTATCTCGGCGGAATAGAAATTTCGGTCACGCTGGGAAGGCCGGTCGATGCAGTCGAATTGCAAAGGCGTTTTAACGACCTGCATTTCAAGCCGGAGATGGAAGAAGCAACGTGGTACGATTATGAACTTTTGACTCCGCAATTAAAGCCGCTCGGTGATGCTGACAATATCACGGAATTTGTTTATGTAAGCGCTATGCCGGAGGCAGCCGAGCGGGAATTAAGTGAAAACGAATGGAATCAGTTTGTCGAAAGCGAAACCGGCAAGGTTCTTGCCGCCGGTAGGCTTTCAGAACCTCTGCCGAGGGTGACGCAAGTCAATCCTTCTATCGGTGCCGAGGCAAAACAGCGTGCGATGATTGCAATGTTGCTTTCATTCGCGGCCATCGTTATTTATATCTGGGTGCGATTCGGAAATATAAGATACGGCCTCGCCGCGATAGCATCACTCGTGCACGACGTCGTGATTAGTCTTGGTGCAGTTACCGTCTGTACCTATATAGCGTCCAC
>JBBABK010000211.1:0-4064 GCA_041657685.1 Phycisphaerae bacterium
AATTACTTCGAATTTTGTGTCGGGATATTTGTCTCTGAGCATAACCTCCAGGATTCGGGCGAAATTATACTCCGGCCCCGGTATGCCACGAGCAGCCGAAGAACCAAGGACAAAAATCCGATACGTTTCCGGCGTTTTTTGTTTTGCAAAAACAAATGGCCGTAAATCACGTGCGATATTTTTCGGAAAAAAACGCCAGCTGAATTTCAAATTATTAAAACACACTTTTTTTCCGTCGAGTTCAGATTCAATAATAGCGTGCGTATCATAGCCGATGCCGACCACGCGAAGAACTATTTCCAGCCCAGCCAGGAAGATAAGCGGTATGACCACAATGGCGATTATACGAAACATCCACAATTGTTTTAAGCTGATTTGGGGTTTTCTTGAGTAAGGTTTATCGAGGTGTCTTTTTTCAATCATCAAACACATTTTCCCTGTAGATAGACATTGCTTTTAAACAGTGCAAAAAACATTACTTCATACCACTATATCTTACCAATTATACAGCCATTCAGTCAACAATCAGCAGCTAAGGCAGGATTTTGTGCAACGATTTAATGCTGAACCATTTTTTCCAAATTGTTCAGATAATCCCTGAATCCCTTTTCATTTATTTGGCCTGGGTCGATTCTTAACGCAAGTTTTGCTTCTTCAAGAGCTTCGCTGTACTGCGCCTGTTTGCTCAGAAGTGCACTTAAATAAACGTGCCCCTTTGCGGTTTTTTCTTCAGGAAGGTTTTCGACAGCTTTCCTTAGAACTTCGATTGCTTTGTTTCTGTTTCCGATGTTCTCATAGCCGAGAGACAGTGCAATATAAGATTCGATAGAGTCCCCTGGGTCTAATGATAAGCTTTCAGCCGTATGCCGGATAAAGTTCTTATAATCCTTTTTCACTAAATAAATTTTTCCCAGCTCGAAATGGCCGAAAGCCGAATTAGGTTTGATTTCCAGCAGCTTCTTTAAGATTGTTTCTGCGTCGTTAATTCTGTTCTGTCTGTAAAGTATTGTTACCAGCGAAATGTATGCATTCGGATTATATGGGCATATTTGGATGCTTTTGCTCAATTTATCTTCCGCGGCTTTTAAATCAGCAGGTTTATCACTCAAAATTAAAGAATACCTATAGAAAAGCTGCCAATCGTTCGGCCTTATTTGCGATGTTTTTTTATACTGCTCAAGGCAGTTATTTAAGTTTGGCGGCTGTAAACATCCGCTGATTTCTTTTACGTGTTCTTTTGTTTTTTCAATCAATTCGTCGTGATAAAGCTGATTTGTAAAAGGAGGTTCGTCGAGCATTTGTCTGAGCATATAGTCCAGGAGACAGAATTTATCGAAATCAGTATAAGCCAGCTCTTCTGCACATTGCTCTTCGTTAAGCACAGGTCCCGGATTTTCCCTGATGGATTTTGGCAGTATTTTAGCCATTTGTTCGAAAATGGTTCTGGCTATTATATAATTACCGCTGAAGTTCAAATGAACATGCTCGTAAAATAATTCTTCACCCGTTATCTGATTAGGACTGCCTTGCTCGAGTGCGGAAACGCTGTCAACAAAGAAAATGCCTCTTGAAGTTTTATTTTCAGAAGTTTCTCTGATGATTTGATTGATACGGGAATCAGCCCTGAAACGTAATGTGTCATACTCACGAGCCTTAATGTAGTGTTTTCTCGCGGCTTCGTGTCGGCCGATTTTCCAATAACATCTTGCGAGTCTGAACTGGAGGTCTGCGAATGTCTCGTCAATTTCCGCTGCCTTTTGGTAGCTTGTTATCGCCGGCTCATATTTTTCTGCCGTATCGTAATCTATTGCCTGCTGATAAAGCTGCTGCCATTTTTGGTTTTCATCATCGCTGAGTGTCTTTTTATGCTGTGATGCGAATGGCGGGCAGTCTTTTAGATTTACGCCGACATTAGAAACTATTACATCCGCTCCGGCTCGATGTGCGACTTTATAGATATCTTCGAGATTCCTTTGAAAATAATCATACATCGATTGCAAATCGTCCGAGTCATAACGCACCTGCTGTTCGAGAAACATCTCCATTCCTCCCCACCCGCCTTTTCGTTTTTCCGAAAAATCAAGAATGCTTTCTAAAAGCTGGCCGATTCGCGTCGATTTAAGAGCAATGTTAGTCCTTATCAGGGACAGACTCATTGGTGAATGTTTCAGCACGGTGCCGGGGCCGAACGGGCCGACCACTTCGTTATTGCCGAGGTACACGATGAAAAGATCAGGGTCGTAACGGGCGCAGTCTTTCACAAGTTCCAGAACAACGTGTGAATTAATCGCAACCGCTGCGACCGTAATTACTTCGAATTTTGTGTCGGGGTATTTGTCTCTGAGCATAACCTCCAGAATTCGGGCAAAGTTATACTCCGGTCCCGGAGTTCCGCGAGCAGCGGAAGCACCCAGAACAAAGATTCGATATGTATCCTGTGATTTTTGTTTCTCGAAAACGAACGGGCGCAAATCACGAGCGACATTTCGCGGAAAGAATCGCCAGCTAAATTTTAAATTATTATAACATAACTTCTGCTCGTTGACTTCGCGTTCGATTATTGCACCTGTTTCGTAGCCTGTGTTGCTTAGCCGAAGAATAATTTCAAGCAAAGCCAGAAAGATTAGCGGAAGAATCAGAAGTGATATGATTCGAAACGCCCACAACTTTTTTTTGCTTATTTTGTAAGCAGTCGGGGAGCCTGCAGCTTTTTTCTTATCCTTCTCAGCCATTCGTAAAATTCCCTATGGTTTTAGATGTTTTACGCCAAGCTGATTAAGATTTTACCAAATTAGAACATCTTTCGCAAGTTTATCGCAAATGAAGAATTATAGCTCTGATGGTTCGATTATGTTACTATTTAACAAAGTCGAGAGTTCAATATATTTGAAAAATGAGTTTATTTAAATTAATAAAAGAAGATTCGCAAACCTCCGCCCGGCTGGGTGTGCTTTCGACTGCGCACGGTGACGTGGAAACGCCGGTGTTTATGAACGTCGGCACGTCAGGGGCGGTAAAAGGCATCCTGCCCGAACAGCTCAGCCAATGCGGCGCGAAAATGGTGCTTGCCAACACATATCACATGATGACTCGGCCCGGCTTGGAGACCGTAGAAAAAATCGGCGGGCTGCATAAATTAATGGCCTGGCCCGGCCCTATACTCACAGACAGCGGCGGTTATCAGATTTTTTCGCTGAATTCGTTGACCAGGCTCAGCGATGCCGGCGTTGAATTTGCCAGCCACGTCGACGGCCAGAAATTTTACCTCACGCCCGAACTTGCCACGCAGATACAGATGCGGCTCGGTGCCGACTGCATAATGTGCCTTGATGAATGTACCCCATTTCCCTGCGAGAAGGAGAAATTAGATATAGCGGTGCAGAGAACAATTGCCTGGGCGAAGCAGTGCAGGGCGGCGCATAATAAAAAAGACCAGATGCTTTTCGGAATCGCCCAGGGCGGAATAGATTTGGATTTGAGAAGTTACTGCGCAGCCGAGCTGATAAAAATCGGTTTCGACGGCTACGCGTTAGGGGGTCTAAGCGTCGGCGAGGGGCACGCTAATATGTTAAAAACCGTCGAGCATACCACCGCGTTATTGCCTGCCGATAAGCCGAGGTACCTGATGGGCGTCGGAACGCCCGCGGATATTATCGCGTCCGTGCGAGCCGGTATCGATATGTTCGATTGCGTGATGCCGACCCGCAACGGACGAAATGCCTACGCCTTTACCGAGTCAGGCCCGCTGCGGATGCGAAACAACGTGCATATTAATGATACCGCCCCCATACAGGCCGATTGCGACTGTTACTGCTGCAGGACTTATACGCGTTCGGCGGTTCGCCATTTTTTCAACATCAATGAGATGCTTGGCCCCATTCTCGTGTCAATTCACAATATCCGGTTTTATCAACGGATGATGGCCGATATCCGCCAAAGGCTCGCGGCTGGTGATTTTGCTGACTGGGCTGCTGATAAACTGGATAACTACGCCGTCTTTAATGTCAATAATCCGTAATTCCCCTGTTGGTTCGACTGGGTTGCGGGACAAGCGGTTTGTCTTG
>JBBABK010000212.1:0-4044 GCA_041657685.1 Phycisphaerae bacterium
TTTGTGGTATCGACCATTGTAGTCCTGCTTTTCGCCCGGCCGATTAACCAAATCCTCGACCGCATCATTTCAGACCAGATAAGCAGGGCGTGGTCGAAATATCTCAAATTCGCTATTTATGTCACCGGCATCTCCAGCGGCGTTAGAATTTGGAATCTTGAACAGTATATTACAAAGCCTCAGTATACCGGCAGCGAAATCGTAACCTTGACATCCGAACGCTGGGTCCTGGAAGTTTACAGAACGATAATCGGAACGCTCGAGGGCGTTGCTTGGATGCTGCTGGTCTTTTTCGTTTTCGCGCTGATTGCTTACGTTATTGTCCGAATATTCGAAATGAAAAACAAAATCACTAAGGCATAATATAAGCTCAGTTTTGCGGCGGATGAGACAAATGAAAAAGCGTAAAACTCTTACTATAGCAGTTTTTTTGTTAATTGTAATTTGTGCAGGTCTGCTCTTGTATCCGGCTCTTTGCAGAAATACCCCCCATTCAACCCTGCAAATGATAAATGATTCCAAAAATCCCGAACGTCATCTCGTTGTGGTCACGCACGGCTGGTTCGAAAAGGGCAGCGAATGGCCGCGTAATATGGCCGAAGCGATTAATTTTCGAATCGACCCGAATATCTGGAGCTGTGCCGCCTTCGACTGGAAATCAGGCGCAATGACAATCAACCCCGCCGACGCAGCTGAATATGCCCGCGACAAAGCCGGTGCAGAACTCGCGGACGAAATTCTTAAACTCAACGGCAATTTAAAACACGTTCATCTCATCGGCCATTCCAGCGGCTGCTGGGCAATCAGCGAGGCCGCAAAAATCCTCGCCAAAAAAACCAAGGCCGATATCCACCTGACATTTTTTGATGCTTATGTCCCGGCCTGTATGGATGCCAACGGGCTTGGTAATATCAAAATCGCCGCGGATGTAAATTACTGGGCCGACCATTATTACACCCGTGATTACACCGCCGACCAGACGGCCAAAAATCTAATCCACGCTTATAATATCGACGTGACAGAAGTTGACCAGTTCATCAAGGACCACAATTTCCCCTGGAAATGGTACTACGCGACTATCACAGGCTCATACCCGGAATATAGTTTTATGGACGACAAAAAAATCGTCACTGATGTAAATGGTCTCGAATACGGTTTCGCCCGTTCCCTCGAAGCCGACCCTGACGCCTGGCAGCAAAGTCTCGAATTGCCTCTTGGAAATCAGGCCGTTAAACTCAAATACGGTTCCGACGAACAATGATGAAAATGCAAATTTAAATCGATTGAAAATATTATGGTTACATCGAGAAAACATTCTTTTGCCTGGCTCAATGCGACGCAGTTCCTCGGCGCGCTCAATGATAATATTTTCAAATGGCTCGTTATCCTGTTTCTAATCGGTATGCGTGACTCAGCCGGCGCTGCCAACGTCAGCGCAATCGCAAATATCGTTTTCGTAATTCCGTTTTTATTACTGCTCGCATACGCCGGCCGGCTTGCCGACCGCCGCAGCAAGCGTGACATCATAGTTTACGCAAAAGCCGCCGAGCTTGTGATTATGTCACTGGCCGTCGCAGCTTTCTGGTTCGGCTCATCACTCTTAATGTACGCAGTGTTCTTCTTAATGGCCGCTCAAAGCACGTTCTTCTCGCCCTGCAAATACGGCATTATCCGCGAGCTGGTCGATGATAATAAAGTTTCCAAAGCCAACGGCTCGCTCGAAGCCGCTGCATTTATCGCAATCATAATCGGCACCGCCCTGGCGCCGCAGTTTTCAAAAATCTTTTCGCACAATTACACCACGGCCTCGTTTATTTGCGTTTTCATCGCGGCCATCGGTCTGGTGACATCGATGCGAATTGAAAAAACTCCGTCCGCCGGCGGCTCCGGCCGTGCCTCGGTTTTCTTCCTGCGCGACATCTGGCGAACGCTCTGGAGCATACACCGCAAAAAAAATCTCATCTGGCCCGTTATCGCCTCGGCATATTTCTGGCTCATCGGCGCGGTTATTTATATGGCGATTGTGCCCTACGGTATGGAGCAGCTCAGCCTGACAAAAGATAACAGCACCTACCTGATTATCCCAGCCGCACTCGGCATCGCACTGGGCGCGCTGCTCGCCGGGAGAAATTTTTCAGTCGGCTTAATTTCTGTCGGCTCTCTCGGCCTGGGAATTTCCTGCATTTTGCTGGGTTTGATAAATTCGTCTGTATTTTTGGCCTGTATATTTGTTTTCCTTTTGGGTTTCGCAGCAGGCCTGTTTATCGTGCCGGTCCATACGCTGATTCAACTGAAAAGCCCCAAATACCGCCGAAGCGAAATCATCGCCGCATCAAACTTTCTCGGCTGGCTCGCGATGTTAATCTCTTCCGGCGTGATTCTGCTCTTAAATAACGTGCTGCACTTTTCAATCTCTGCTACCCTGACCCTGCTCGGCTTATTCGTTCTGCTCACCGCGCTCATAATTACGATTTATCTTGCTGAATTTCTGCTAAGGTTCATCAACTCCGTACTCGTGAAAATTATTTATAATCCCAAATTCTTCGGCATCGAAAACATACCCGCCTCCGGCGGCGCACTTATAATATGCAACCACGTTTCCTACGCCGACGCTCCGCTTCTCGCCGCCGCCTGCCCGCGCCCGCTCCGTTTCGTAATGGACCGCGAGTTCTACGAAATCCCTTATCTAAAACCAATCTGCAAACTCGCCCGCACCATAACTATTCTCGCCAAAGACCCCCCGAAAAAAATCGTCGAATCTATAAGGCAGGCTCGCAACGCAATCAAAGCCGGTGATGTCATTTGCGTCTTCGCCGAGGGCTTTATGACCCGTAACGGCAATATGCTCAGTTTCAAAGCGGGCTTTGAAAAAATCGCCAAAGGCATAAACGCGCCAATCATCCCTGCGTACATCGGCGGAATCTGGGGCAGTATGCTCAGCTATTACCACGGCAAACCGTTCAGCACATTGCCGAAAAAACTTGCCAATCCCGTATCGGTTCATTTTGGCAGGGCACTATCGGAAAATCCATCCGCCGAGCAGGTAAAGCTCGCAGTCCAGGAGCTTTCCTGCGATTATTTCAACATTCTCAAATCGCCGAAACGCTCTCTCGCATATCGCTTTGTAAAAGCCGCTCGCAAAAACCGCAGACGCAGATGCATCAGCGACGCCTCCGGCAAAAGATTAAATTACAGCCAAACCCTAACCGCCGTACTTGCCCTCGCGGATAAATTAAAATCACTCACTGCCGACAGCCAAAGAATTGGTTTGCTGCTGCCGCCTTCGGTCGGCGGCACTCTTGCAAACATCGCCGTAACGCTGCTCGGCAAAGTTCCCGTAAATCTCAATTATACCTTGTCGCTGTCGTCCATTAACGATTCTGTTACACAATGCGATATAAAATGCGTTATCTCATCGAAGCAGTTAATTGAAAAATACCCGGAACTAAAAACAATTGCCAATCTCGTTTTTCTTGAAGATATTCATAACCAAATCACATCCCGCGACAAATTAAAAGCCGTTTTCAAATCGAGATTTGTTCCCGCTTGTTGTCTTGCCGGTATTAAGCATCACAGTTGCGACGACCTCGCCGCAATCATTTTCTCATCCGGCAGCGGCGGCAGACCAAAAGGCGTAATGCTCAGCCATCATAATATAATCTCCGATATCGACGGTATGTGCTCAATCTTCAAACTCAAACCAAATGACAATCTCTGCGCCGTCCTGCCGTTCTTCCATTCGTTCGGCTTTACCTGCTCGCTCTGGCTGCCAATCATTAACGGCGTTTCCGCCTCATTCGTGCCCAATCCGCTCGACGCCAGAACCGTCGGCCGAACCGCGCGCCAGAACCGTTCGACCGTCCTCTTCGGCGCGCCGACTTTTATAAACAGTTATATAAAACGCGTCGAACCCGCCGATTTTGCCGACCTTCGCCTTGTGATTACCGGCGCAGAGGAATTAAGAAAAAATATCGCCGACGCCTTCGAACAGAAATTCGCAATCCGTCCGCGCGAAGGCTACGGCGCAACAGAAATGTCACCCGC
>JBBABK010000213.1:0-4018 GCA_041657685.1 Phycisphaerae bacterium
TAGAATACCCGCTTGACTTGCGGCTGCGGCAAGTCAAGCGGGTATTCTACCAAGCCTCTTTACAGTGACGAGATATCGACGGTGTACGTCAAGATGTTCGATAATAAGAGTTTCGAACGCGGGGTCGAATACGATTTGACCGACGCCCTTGCGAAACGGATAGAGGCAGAGACGCCATATAAAGTTGTTTCCAGTATCGACCGTGCCGACAGTGTAATCAGCGGGTACATCGCCAACGCCGGCAGAGGCGTATTAACCACCGAGCGTGAAACAGGCCGACCAATGGAAAAAGAAATTGTGCTGACCGCGCGAGTTGACTGGAAGAATCTTAAAACCGGGCAATACCTGCTCGAAGGACAAGAGGCAATCGCGTCGGCGAGCTGGTCGGAATGGCAAAATCAGGGAATCGAGTACAGCTCGGCGTTAGCGGCAAACAAACTTGCCGAACGTATCGTAGAGCTGATGGAAACGTCATGGTAGTTTTAACTGAATTTGTTCAGAAAGTTTACATCCCGAAAAAGGGGTTAATGCGATATAATGGATAACGACGAAAAAAAACAGAGTCCGAATCAACCGCCTCCTCCTCCGCAGGAACCACAGGGACCAAGACAGCAGCCTCCAAAATACAAGCGAAGCCCTGTTAATATTCTGCTGATTGCTCTTGTGGTGTTTACGGCAATTATGTTGCTCAACAGAGCGACCTCGCGAAACGAAATAAGCTGGAGCGACTTCGAAAATTATCTCCGCAACGACCAGGTGCAGAGCCTGACGATTGGTGATACGCGGATTGACGGCAAACTGCGCGGCACCGACCAGCAGGAGCCGCAGGCGTTTTCGGTTAAAATCGTTCCTGAAATCGTCAAAGACGATCTGTTAAAGCTGACCCAAGGCAAAGATATCGAAATGCGGTTCGAGACACAGGACCTGTGGCTGCTTATACTTGCGCAGTGGGTATTTCCGCTGTTTATCTTCGGTGCGCTGATTTATTTTATGTTTATAAGAAATATGCGCAGCGGCGCCGGCGGTATGCTGATGTCGTTCGGCAGGAGCAGGCATCGCCTTCACGGCAAAGATAAAGTCAGAGTCACCTTCGAGGACGTCGCGGGCATCGAAGAAGCCAAAGAGGAAGTCACCGAGATAATCGAATTTTTGAAAAATCCCAAGAAGTTTCAGCGGCTCGGCGGACGAATTCCGCGAGGCGTTCTTCTCGTAGGCCCTCCCGGGTGCGGCAAAACACTTCTCGCAAAAGCAATCGCGGGCGAAGCTGACGTGCCGTTTTTCAGTATTTCAGGAAGCGATTTTGTAGAGATGTTTGTCGGCGTCGGCGCATCTCGCGTGCGCGACCTGTTCAAAACGGCAAAAGACAATTCGCCCTGCATCATTTTTCTCGATGAAATTGACGCAATAGGCAGAAAGCGCGGCGCGGGATACGCCGGCGGGGGACACGATGAGCGCGAGCAGACGCTCAATGCTATTCTTGTCGAAATGGACGGATTCGATACTAACGACCAGGTAATTGTAATCGCTGCAACCAATCGAAGGGACATACTCGACCACGCGTTGACTCGGCCGGGACGGTTCGACAGGCAGGTGGTCGTGCCGCTGCCGGACTTGAACGGACGAATGCAGATATTGAAGGTTCACGCGCGCAAAATCAAGATGGGCCCGGATACGAATCTCGAACGTCTCGCGCGTGTCACGCCGATGTTCAGCGGAGCGGATTTGGCTGCTATTATTAATGAGTCTGCGCTTCTTGCGACTATGGCCGATAAAGAATACGTCGAGATGGCTGATTTGGAAGAGGCCAGGGACAAGGTTCGCTGGGGACGAGCGAAAAAATCCCGTTCCACCGATGAAAGCGAGAAAAAGACGACTGCTTATCACGAAGCAGGGCACGCATTTATTCAGGCGACCGTTAAAGGCGCCGACCCGCTGCACAAGGTGAGTATTATTCCGCGCGGGCCGATGGGTGGTGCGACCTTCTCACTGCCGGAAAAAGACCGGACGGTTTATACAAAACAGTACTGTATGGCTCAACTGCAGATATGTTTCGGCGGGCGAATCGCCGAGGAGCTTTTCTGCGATGATATATCCAGCGGCGCCCAGTCGGATATTCACGTCGCAACTTCGCTGTCGCGGCAGATGGTAACGGTCTGGGGAATGAGCGATAAGCTCGGTCCGATTGCTTATGAACATCAAGACGGTTTCGACCAGTCATTTTTCCCGATGCCTTCGGAAAAGGAATATTCCGAAAGGACGGCCGAGGAAATCGATGCGGAAATCAAAAACATAATGAACCAGGCTTATGCTCTGGCAAAAGGCTTGATACAATCGAAACGTGAAGCGGTCGAAGGAATCGCAAATGCGCTGCTGAAGTATGAGACGCTCGACGCCGAGGATGTAAAAATCATACTGAACGGCGGACATATTAATAAGCCGACCGTTTTAGAGCTGCTTTCAGCCGAACAGGCCAAAGCTGCCAAGGTTGCCGAAAGCGAATCCGCAAAGCCTGACGAAGAAAAAAAAACAGGGCAGTAAAAATAACAAATATCCGCAGGGGTTTATGTTCACCAGAACCGTAACAGCAATATTCATTTTTTGTACAGTTTTGCTGCTGCCTGTTATCGGGGCCGAGACGGCGAAGTCGGCGGATTCGCGGGTTGAAATCGCGAGATACGAGGATGAATTTTCCAGTGCGATGCTCGAGCCGGCACAGTACGACGGGAGAAAGGGAATAGCGGTTGTTTTTTCCGGCACTGAAGATTTGCATTATTACGCCCGCGAAGAAACTACGCCTGCACCGGGACTTCAACTGATAATCGATGTACAATCGCCGACGCTTATATTCGATAAACCTGTATTTCCTGAGTGGGAAATCTTCAGAGACCCCGTCGGAATCGACGTGGAAGTTTATGTCGGTGACTTTGCCGTTTTTATTCCGTTTGCCGAGTCGGTCAATTTAGAGGAAAATGAGCCGGCTGATGTAACCGTGAAACTGACGGGGCTTGCGTGCACGAGCAAACTGTGTCTGCCGCCTTTTGAAAAGACGCTGCAATTGCAATTTAACGCCGGCTCCGATGAAGACTATAAAATTTATGAATTTGAAAAAGCCAAAACCGGAACGGCCGCGGTGACATTGGAGGGTTTTACAGATTATCCGATATGGTATGCGATGGTTCTGGCACTGCTGGCGGGATTATCGCTGAATATAATGCCCTGCGTATGGCCCATGCTGCCGCTGGTGGTGCTGCGAATTGTGGAAAGAGGGCGGGATAAAACCGGCAGGAAGATTGCGATGGGGCTTGCGTTCGCAATCGGTATTATTTTGTTTTTCGCATGTTTGGCGGCTGCCAATATAGTTTTGCACCTGGTTTACAGCATGACTTTGGGCTGGGGCGACCAGTTCAGAAACACGAATTTTGTCATCGCGATGGCACTGGTTCTTGTGGCACTTGCGATGTTTATGTTCGACGTGTTCGCGATAACAGTTCCGGCGTCAGTATCTGGTAAAACCACTTCGAGTAAAGGTTATCTCGGTACGGTCGGCATGGGTTTTCTTGCGGCAATACTGAGTACACCCTGCAGCTTCGGCATTCTGGCAGCGGCATTTGCGTGGGCGCAGGGACAGCCTTTGATTTGGGCTACGATCGCGATACTTGCAATCGGAGTCGGTATGGCGATTCCGTATGTCATTCTAACAGCCATTCCCGGTCTGCTCGAAAAATTGCCGAAACCCGGCAAGTGGATGGATATATTTAAAAAGCTCGTCGGTTTTGTCTTAGTAGCTGTCGCGGCCTGGATGATTACAATCGTGCCGAGCGAACAGCGAAACGGCGTATTATATTTTGTGATAATACTTGCGTTTTGTTTGTGGATGTGGGGCGGCTGGGTCGGTTTCGGCTCTAAGAGGCATAATAAAATCATCGTACGTATTATCGCCGCTGCTCTCGTACTTGCCGCGGGCTGGTGGCTGCTCAAGCCGAAAACGGAATTAATCGACTGGCAGAGTTATGATGCG
>JBBABK010000214.1:0-4004 GCA_041657685.1 Phycisphaerae bacterium
CAAGCTCACTGAGCAGCATAAAGAACGCAACTATCCCTGCGACAGAGTATTGCTGAGTCGCGAAGCACGCTACTATAGCCAGTGCCGCCAGTTCGTCCATATGCGAATGTCCGTGCAGCATACATTTCAGTGCGTTCCAAAGCACCGGCGCTGACAGCAGAACCGCACCCGCCACGGCAAGTATGTTCGCCTGGAAGCTGTCGGGACCGTAAATAAAACCCAGCCTCGCGGCCCAGCTGCTTGCCAGCAGTGTAAAACCGGCGAGCGTGGCGAGCAGCGCCAGGCTGACGCGGATTTGTTTGCCGCGTGTGGCTTGTGTTGCTATTTCGTCTTTTAAATGAAAGTGCTGATGGGCCATATTTTTTTATCTCGATTACGAAGAGCTAATTTTATTGTGAATTTTGGTCCTGTTTCTGTTTTATAGCCGGGTCACGATTTAGAAGGATTCGTATTTCATTTTTATTGCCGGTCGGCTGGATAATCATCTTTTCATCGACTTCGTCGAGCACATCCTGCACTGCGTCCTGCCAGATTTTTTGCACGACCAGTTTCGGCGTCTTGCGGTATTCCGGAAGCAGCGAGTTGAAGTACTCGGCATTTGCGCGGGCGTTTTCAACGACCCTCGTTCGATAGGCCTGTGCCTGTGCGACCACGTTTTGTGCCTCGCCGGCAAGCTGCGACCATAATTTTTCAACCTGCTGCGGGTCGGAGTTTTGGTCATCGAACGATATAAGAAGCTCTTCGGCGACTGGGCCGCCGGCTTCATTGAGAGAACTGCCGTAATAAGACTGCGCATCCTTGATTGTGGTTTCCTTTATATTGGCGGCCTGAACCGATGCCCAGAAAGCCTTGGCCACCTGCCGCGGCGGCACCTGGCTGTCAAGCTGTATCGAAACAACCGTAATACCGGCCTGCACCTTGTCGAAACTGTCCTGCAGTGACACCTTAACGTGGTCTGTTATAGTTCCGATTTGCTGAAACAGCACGTCGTCAATCGTATAATTGACCAGTGTGCTGACGACGGCGTCACTAAGCAGTGAACGAAGCATCGGCGTGATGCTTTTTTCGATAACATCCGAATAATTTTGCCCGGCCTCTATCTGCCCAAAATCGACGTACGCGTTTTTGAAAAACGCATCGGGGTCGGTAATCTGGTAAGTAAGCTGCCATTTTGTGTGTACTATATTATAGTCGGTCTGGCCTACTTCCTCATTTCGGCTTTCGCCGCGGGTCAGGCTGTATCCGTCAATCAGCGGATTGAGCGTCGGCCTGACGTTCGCATTACCGGATAATTTTTCCTGCTCTGTTTCGTAATACCACTGCTGGTCGAGCGCGAGATTAATTTTTTTCTCTACCGGTATCCTGACAATTTCCTGTATCGGGTAGGGCCATACCCATCGCAGACCCGAATCGAGAACTCTTCCTTCACCCTCGCCGCTGATTTTCCCGAACGTCAGCACGAGCGCTTTTTCATAAGGCCCGACCGTCTGAAAGCCGGAGAACAAAAATACCGCCAGCAGGACGATGATAATTATTTTCAGCAGGCCGAAGCTCGCGCGAAGCGCATCGGAAAGGAACTTATACGCCTGGTCCGCTTTCGGCTGCGGCTGTTCGCTCGGCTGAACCTGCTCATTATGATTATGATTATGTTCTTCGTTCATATTTATTGCTGTGTTTCCTTATTGCTCTGAGTTCGTTTGCTTCAGCGGCTGGAGTTCCGGCATTTCTTTCAGCAGCCTGAACGGTTCGCTGTCGGCGCTAATCACAATCGTCGAGCGTTTCGCCAGCGCCTTTTTCAGCGCGTCGATTTCACGCAGGAACATCGCGAATTCCGGGTCTTGCTTCAACTGCTCGTAATACTTTGCAGCTTCGGCGTCGCCGGCGCCGCGAATAGCCTTGGCGCGACCTTCGGCCGCGGCCAGCAGTTTTTGTTTTTTGGTATCCGCGTCACTCCTGATTGCGGTCGCGCGAGCGTTACCTTCGGAAAGAATAGCCTCGGTTTTGCGGTTCCGCTCGGAACGCATCCTTGCGAACACGGCCTGCGTGGTATCTTCATTTACTTTGAGTTGCTTGATGCCGACGGTTTTGATATTGATGCCGTAGTTTTGCGAAGCGGACGCCTGCAATTCCTGCAGCATTTCATTTTCTATTTCGGCAAAGCGTGTTTTGGTCGGATTGCTGTTGACAAACTCCGAAAATTCGTGCCTGCCGACCACCTTGTTCTGCGTATCCTGAATCAGGCTGTACAGCTTATTCTGTGCCTGGTCGACCGTTTGTACCGCATTATAAAACCGCAGCGGGTCTTCCACCTGCCAGATTACAAACGTATGCAGAATAATCGGTATTGCACCTTTGGTCGTTGTCTCGGCAAGAGCAGCTTCATATACCCGCATACGGGTGTCGAACTTGTGCAGCCGTTCGATTGGTGCCGGCCAGCGAATATGAAGTCCCGGATCTGTGATTGTCCGTGACGGTTTGCCCAGCCGTGTTACAAGAGCCGCTTCGGTGTCCCTGACCTGAAAACATATCGCCAGCAGCAGGGCGATTACTACGATTAGAATTACTAAAATTGTGATTGCTAAGTTTTTCATTGTTCCTGATTCTCCAAACCGGTTATGTCATACAGGCCCGGCGTAAGTTTTTCCTGCACGTCAACTATAAATACTTGTGCGTCATTCGGGTCGGATACGAAAACATATTTCCTGATGTTTCCGAGTGCTTCGTCTTCGAAAACCTCCAGCCTGAGATTCTTGCGATAAATATCTTTCGCCGCGAGATACGGTTTCATCTGGTCGGCAAAGCGTTTGCTGTCGGCCTCGGAAAGCGTTGCCTTTTCGAACGCGTAACTTTTAGATTCCGCCAGTGTTTTGAAGATGTCACCGCCGGCGTTTGCAAACGCGTTATCGATCTGCGTGACAAGCTGCTGACGCTGCGAAGAATCGTCCGGCGTGTTCTCAAGCTCTACCGCAAGTTTATAAAGCTGCTCGGCGTATCCCACCGAGCCGGCCAGATTGCCGAGCGTCCTGTTCAGTACCGTTTGGGCATTCAGAATCGCCGCCTCTTTTTCCTGCACGGCCGCGACTACCCTTTGATAATCCTTTGCGACGTCGACAGGCGGATGAATTCCCTGCATACCGACAAAGACTATTTCAATTCCGAGTCTCTGCGCATCGGCCTCGGCCTGGATTCTTTCGGTGAGAATCTGTTTCGCTCTTTCCCTGCCGGCGCCGAGAATGCTCGTTTGCAAATCCTGGGGCGAAGAGACTTCTACTTTTGCACTGGCCGCGAATTTCGCAAGCTCACCGTAGCATATCGCTTCGAGCAGTTTTTCAGGCTCGCTGTGGTTATACATATAATCATAGAGGTCTTTGATTTTGTACTGCACCGGCACGTTTGCTTTTACTATGCTGACCGGCACGACGCCCTGGCCCGGCTCGATGTCACTGGTAGGACTGGCGATGATCAGGTCGTATTCCTCTTGGTAATGAGTTGTTCCCCAGATGAGCTGGTGTTCGACCACAGGCAGTTTCGTATCGGGGTCGAGCTTGGGCTGATAGCCGATATATATTTCACGAATGGTGCGGGTCGGGTATTTGTAGGCGATGTCAATCGGCCACGGCATTTTCCAAACGAGACCGGGGCCGTATAATCTTTTTTCCCACTGAGCCGTCTGCGGATTTCCGAACCGCTCGATTATCGCCTGTTCCTGTGGGTCGATAACCACTATTGTGCTGAGTGCATAAATCACAAAGCTCGCCAGCAGAATCAGCGGAACAATCGCTCGTTCGAGAAGCTGATAAAACCACGTCTGCGAGACCTTGAAACCGAACTGATAATCGATAGCTCCCGCGACAGTATGCAGCACCTCGCCGGGTTCACTGATAATGCCGAGCAGTCTGCTGTCGAACGCGGCCCTGCTGTACTGGTCCTTCAGTCGCGGACGGTAAATATCCAGCACGACATTGATAGCTGTCTCTACGCCGAGCAGAATTATCAGGCCGGGG
>JBBABK010000215.1:0-3994 GCA_041657685.1 Phycisphaerae bacterium
TTGCGACGGCCTGTATCCGGCAATCGTTTGAATAAATGGGGTCGTAGTTTTCGTTGGCGGGCTGGAGACGAACGCGGGAAGGTTCACGGTAGAATTTTTTCAGGGTTGTATTTTCATTTTCGGTAAGCGCTACTACTATTTGGCCGTTTTGCGCGGTGTTCGTTCTTTTGCAAATTACATAATCGCCGTCTGTAATTCCCTCATCGAGCATACTGTCGCCCGATACCTGCAGCGCAAACACATCATCGCCGCTGCCGAAGCAGTCCTCGAATGACAGCGTGTCGCGGTTCTCGGCTGAGTCGGTTGGTTTGCCCGCTGCTACTTTTCCAAGCAGGGGGATGCCGTGGGTTTGTGAAAAATCCTGTTGATTATCGATGCTGATATTTTTAAGCAGTCTTGACGCTTTGTGCGTCGGCTTTAAAGAGCGAGCCTTGAGAGGCGAGCCGCAGAGCAGGTCTTTTCTTCGCAGTTCGGCTGTATGTTCGAATACGGTGCTTCGGCTTATATTGAGCTGCTCGGCGATTTCGGCTATCGTCGGCAAATAACAGTACTTGTCCGCAAACGTCGTTATCGTCTTTAGAATCTGTAACTGTCGCGGCGTTACATCCGTTTTGAGATTCGCCATTTCTGTCCCTCGCTTTGGAATTCGTTTGTGCCGCCTGGGCTTGTTCGGTCGAGCTAATCAGCTTGCTTATCGAACAAAGCAGTTTCGTCAGCGGGCTTTGCGAATGCTGCAAATAATCCTCCGGGTTGCACGGCCATGTCTGTATGAAGTCGCCGCCGGGGCCGAACCGGCAAACAGGGTCAATTCGATGAATATTGGTGTTTCGTTTCATAGCATTCCTTTGCTCAAATTTCGTTTCGCCGGCAAATATCTCTATCGGTTCACCGGCCCGAATTACCCAAACAAAAACCGAACAAAATTCGGTTTTTAACAGATTTTTTTCAACCTCCGCCCGGCAGCGCAATAACCCCAAATAATATGGGACGGCAGGTGAAAATTTTCGCAAATCATCGGAACGGAATGTTTTGTCGGCCTGTACAAATTGAGTTTTCCCTGATTGCCTAAACTGCCTAAGTTTGGCTTTGTTTTGGGTTTGTTTTTGGGTTTGGGCCTGCGTTTTTGGGCCAATATTGGCTTTGATTGGGTTTGAATTGGGTTTGTTTTTATCGTCGCTCGTCGCTGGTCGCTCGTCGTTAGTGATTAAAGGATAAGGAGTTAGGTCACTTTTCGGCAGTTGGGAAATTGGGTTTGTTTTGCATAAAAAACACTGACTTTCACCGCAGAGAACGCAGAGAGCGCTGAGATTTAACCTGATAATTTCAAAAAAATGAAAATGTGGAATGGGCGGGGACATTTGGATTGGTTTCTTGCTTTCGTATCAAAAAATCTGGTATATACCTAAGTAATTTTACATCGTTAGCATAGGCAAGTCGAAATAAGTATATAAGCATATGCTTATATACTTATATACTCTTTAAAAGCATATTGAGCGTTGGAATAAGAGACGGTCAATCAAAGTGTAGGGTGATTTCATTTTATTGGATTTGTCAGGCGTATTGAGTTTGTTTTGTATAATCGGCCAATATATTGCGATTGGTTTTGAGGTTTTTCATCAGATTTAGTCTCTGGAGCTCAAGCACTGTTTTGTAGAGGCTGTTTTCGAGTCTGCGTTCGTACATCAGCAGCCGTTCGAGGATTCTCTGGTTGGAAAAATCTCTGATTGCGAGACGGCCGAGGGGTAAGTTTTGGGCTGATTGGGCTGATTCGTCCTGATGTTTGTTGAGAAAATCTTTGAGGCTGCTGAGTGGGCCGGGCAATTCGGACTTGTTGAGGGCGTCGAAGGTCTGGCTCTGGATGAGTGCGATGCGTTTGAGCCGCCAGGAGAGATTGACGATGCGCTCGGCGAGCATTGATTCGAGAGGGGTATCGGGGGTAAGCTCTTCGAGGAATTGCTGGCGGTAGAGGTCGAATTCGGCTTTGCTTTCAGATTTTATGACGGAGTGATGGGCGGTCAGGCCGAGCTTGACGGCATTTTGGGCGACGACGGCTTTGCCCTGCAGGGATTTGGGGCCTGTGGAATTTAGTGCGTTTTGGCGGTTTGCGGCGATTTGGGCTGTTGTGGCCATTTTTAACCTCCGGTTTTTCAATTTTGAATTGTTAATTTTTAATGTTTAATTGAGCCTTGTATGTTAGATAAATATAATACAAGTGGCCCTGTTATGTGTCAAGGGAAAATTTGAAAAAAGTTAAAAGTAAAAAGGGAAAAGGAAAAAAATGTGATTTTGACGCAGATTCCGCAGATTTCACTGAAATTTTTGACAGGATAACAGGATTGTAAAAGGATTTTTTTGTTTTCAGGGTTGAGATTGGCGGGTAAAATACTGCTATGATTAGATATATGAAAGCATTTCTGTTCGTCACCATTGTTATGACCTTGTCATTCTTGATTCCAGTTATAGGCTCATTATTAAGTTTTCGCCTTCATGGAATTTCTATTGTTGGCGTAATGATTCTGACATGGTGGCTTGCATACTATTATCTGATATCAGGCGCTAAGCTGGCATTTTGGCTGTCATTTGTATTATTGAATCTATACTGGTTGCCTTTATTAATTCAGATCATACGCAAAATCCATTTTATAATAGAATACGGCAAAACGGATAATGCCGACGGTGGTTTTTTTTTGGTATATTTGGGAGTATTATTTGTATCGGTCACTATCGGGATGATGTTCGCCTGTTTCGCAATTAGAAACATCATAAAATCCCAAACAAAACGGGAAACTGCCAACTTTTTGGACTAAGATGTTGGTTGTATATTGACCAACAAGAATGGAATAATGCTGTTTTAGCAATTACATCAATATTGTCAAATCGCGCAGAAAAATGAGACTGATAATTGCAATTTTAATCCTTTTAACCATCATCGCAGGATGCAGGGATATTGCAGGTCCGACACAGCCGCTTAGCGGTTGTTTAGAATGGGACAATTCCAGTATGACCGACCCGTACGAAATGCTTGTTAAGTCACGATGTTTTCGTTTGGGCGGCGTTGGATTTACGGGCGCAATCGCCCCGGAACAGGCCGCCCTGCAAAAGATAATCAGCAGACCTGATGCTTCGACCGTTCTCGAACAGCTTTATACCCAAGGTCATACAGCCGGCAAACTGTATGCACTGATTGGCTTGCATATAGTTGATGTTGACAAATATTATCTGCTCGCACCGGAACTGCGTGAAGATGATTCGATGGTCGATTCACAAGGCGGCTGCATAATATTTCAAAAAAAAGTCTCATTTATCATCGCCGCCGCTGACGAAGGTTTTTATGATGAGCAGCTAAGAAAAGAATAATTTAAATTTCATTCAGGGCATCATATTAACCGAATATGAGAAAATTCTTTCAAAACAATATTTTTACGAATCCTGTGGGGTGGGCAAACGTAATTATTGGTACTAACCTGCGATATCGTTTTATGCAGGTATGGACTATATTTATGGGGGTATTATTTTTCATATTGCTCATTATTACTTCAAACCGCCGAGGGGTGCTTTTTTATGCACAGATAGCTTTATTTGTTATAATTGTCATTGAAATGCCCCTGTCGTATCTAAAGGCGATGCGGTATATGTATTTAGACAAAGTCAATCAATCAAAGACTGAAACAAAAACCAATAACCCCGTCACATCCCGATAAAAAGCAATCGGAAATGATGGCGGTGCTAAATATAAAACCCCAAATTCCCCCTCGGCATCTGCCTGCGGCGGATAGAAACATCAACCCCCGCCGGTGCGGGGAATAGAACGAATAACCCCGGACAGGTAAAACCCCCAAGCGGGCTTGGGGGCTAAACGGTTTTGAAAGTCGCCGTGCCGGTGACTGCTAAACGAAAATAGATTGCTTCGCTTCGCTCGCAATGACATGAACCCCGCCACTTGCCGAAGCGACGGATAAAGACATCAACCCCCGCCGGTGCGGGGAATAATAAG
>JBBABK010000216.1:0-3991 GCA_041657685.1 Phycisphaerae bacterium
CATCGGCACAATCACAGTCCTGCCGGTATTGCGGTCCATCAACCGCTCCATTCGTATCTCTTTACCGATTAACATTTCAAATCTCCAAACTTGTAAAAGGTATTATAATTTTTTCGTACCGATACCCCTCTTACCTTACCACAAACCCGAAAAATCTCCACGTTTTTACGTGCCCCCGCGTCTTGTTTAGCCGCGGTCGGTACGACCGCGCATATAATTCCACGACATTACCGCCATACCTGCATCGCAGGGGGAAGGCGGAGTAATTAAGGGAGTATGCTTTTAATTTATCAGCATCTGTTCTTGCATGTTGTAAGTGGGAGGCGTTCTGGGCAGTAGCGAAGAATATCGAGTTATTAAATCAGGCGTCAAGTTGCTTGTCGCAAAGATTTGGGATTGAAGATAGAAATCCAACCCATCTATATTTTGATTCTAAATACTGCAAGTACTCTTTTCCTATTTGTGCTATACCAGCAGTTGCGGCTCCACTTAATGTTACAAGAGGTGAACTTGATGCAATACCCGCCACAGCAATCGGGATAGAGATAATTGTTGCTATATTCGCCCAGCGTTTGGCCTTCGGAAAAACCAACCTGGTACATTTTAGGATTTTTGACTGTTTTTCGTGAAAAGCCTTTGCTATTTCTTTTGGATCAGAAATTCCATCATGGCTATCACGACTAGCAACAATAGATTCAAGAACATCTTTAGCCTGTAAGATTTCGTCGTAATCTCTCCACCGAAGTAACTCTCTCACTCTTTTCTCAACGTCAAGAAGGTAAGAATCATTACATTCCTTTTCCCTTTTACATTGAGTACATTTTCCTTCGCTATGTAGGGCGTAATATGGAATAATAGGGTCGTTCGGGAGATAATTCTGAAAAACAGTTGTGAAACTCTGTGCTCTATCAAGGTTTATCCCATCTGGTTTTGCTGTCATAGCAAATTTGTATCGCAGGTAATGAATCGTATTATTATTAAATAAGCAATTTACTCCCCATGTTCGTGCAAGAATTAAGCTTGCATAAATAGACCAAAGATATACGTCGCAGTATCCCATGCCGTCAATTACAGTTTCAACTGGTCCATCGGCTCCCGGTTTTGCCAATGATTTAGTGTGGACTTTATCAGGAAACAGCCGTCTAAAATTGTCCACATCTTCAGCTATTTGCATATCGATTGAGTCGCAAAGCGATTCGGTAACGATAGTGGATGGCTCGACAATTTCAACTATACCAGCTTCTTTAGCAACATCAAATATGAGCTTACAACTCTTTGCGACACTATTTTCCCTCGGGTGCTTTTCCTGTTGAATAACATCCCATATTGTTTTTGGAACGAGAATCTTGTCAGCCCATAATAGAACGGATGGGTAATCAATGAGCCAGTCAAGGTCGTAGTTACAAACTTGGCAAGGCCCTACGTCTAAGCCGATTGCATATCCAGTTACCAAAACTTTATTCATCGTGTGAGTTCACTTTTTTTAACGACATCCACTACTTTCCCATATTAACTTATCCTGCCCAATTCATAATGTCAACATCTTGTCGCGGCTACACTGTTTTTGAATTTAGATATTAGAATTTGCCTGCCCGCCGTAGTCCTTGTTTCGGACGAAGGACGGGTTTAGGATTTAGAAATTAGTATTTAGGGTTTTTCAATTCCCCTTCGTGTTTCTTCGTGCCTGCCACGCCGTAGTTATAACGAAGGCGGGCTCTTCGTGGTAAATAAATCTCTGTGGTTAAATATCTTCCATCGCGCAGCGATTCCGCAATTTTGCTTTTTAATTCTTGATATTTAATATTCTTCTCAATCCGTTATTTAATTAATTCCTCCGTGCCCTCTGTGTCCTCTGTGGCTATAAATAAACCTCTGTAGAATTAAATTCTGAATCCTGAATTCGAAATCCGAAATTTATTATGCTCTTGTAAAAACCCCATCCAAACGCTATATCTTTACTGGGTAGAATGAGCGACAGAATCCGAGCGACAAGCGACCAGTAACGAGCGACGAACAATGACCAAATTAGCCGTACCAATAGCCGCTAAAACAATCGAGCAGGCCACAGGCCAAATCAACGCCGCTATCAACTCCGGTGCCGACATCATCGAGCTGCGCATAGACTACCTCGATAATCCCACCGTCGATTCAACTCTCGAGCTGCTCGATATCGCCCGTGAAGCTCTGTCGACTTTACCGGTCATTGTTACCTGCCGCAGCCCGCAGCAGGGCGGCGCATCCAATACCCCCGACGACCTCCGCGTCGATATACTCGTCGCCGCCATAAAAGCCGACGCAAATTTCATCGACTGCGAATACGACACCTTCACCAAAATCAAATACCAGGAAAAAATCCGCCTCGCGCTTTCAAACAGCACCCGCACCCGGCTGATTCTCTCCGCCCACAGCTTCAAAGGCCCATTCCCCGACCTGGCCGGCATCTACCGTCACATAACCACGACCTACTCCGCCGCGATTCCCAAGCTCGTCTACACCGCCAACCACATCAACGACTGCTTCGCCGCCCTCGACCTGCTCAGCCGAACCAGCGACGACCGCATCGTTTTTTGTATGGGTGCCGCCGGCCTGATTACACGCATCCTCGCCAAAAAACTGAATTCATTTTTGACCTTCGCCTGCCTCGATTCCGATTCCGCTACCGCCCCCGGCCAAATCACCGTCGCTGAGCTTCGCGATATCTACCGCTTCTATTATATAAATGCCCAGACCGAACTGTTTGGCGTCATCGGCTCGCCCATCGCTCATTCGC
Organism: Phycisphaerae bacterium; assembly: GCA_041657685.1. Taxonomy (GTDB): domain Bacteria; phylum Planctomycetota; class Phycisphaerae; order Sedimentisphaerales; family Anaerobacaceae; genus JBBABK01. The sequence goes on from JBBABK010000216.1 coordinate 2,771, forward strand.
TCAGCCCCGCCGTCCACAACGCCTGCTTCGCCAAAGCGAAAATGAACCGTCTCTACCTGCCGATATTGCTCGAAGGCGGACGCGCCGAATTCGACACGTTCATCGACCGCCTGCTATCCCGCCGCGCGATCGGCTTCAAAGGTTTCAGCGTCACAATCCCCCACAAGGAAAACGCGCTCGCCTGCGTCCAGCGAAAAGCCGGCAAAGTCGAACCCCTCGCCGAAATCATCGGTGCCGCAAATACCCTCATCTTCGGACCCGACGACCGCACCAGCGCATACAATACCGACTGCCGCGCCGCTATCGACGCGATTAAAACCTCTCTGAAAACCCTCGAAGGAATTGATGCCGCCGTTATCGGAGCGGGCGGCGTCGCGCGTTCACTCGTCGCTGGTCTTCGCGGCGAAGGCGCCAAAGTAACAAGCTATAACCGCACCGTAAAAAAGGCCCAGCGTCTCGCCGATGAATTCGAATGCGAATACGCCTCGCTCGATGATTTAAAAACCCTCGCCGCCAAACTCGTCGTCAACTGCACCAGCCTCGGAATGTTTCCGGATATCGAAACCACTCCGCTGCCCGCTGAATATCTGAAAAAGGGTATGACGGTTTTCGATACCGTTTACAATCCGCCGCAAACCAGGCTGTTGAAAGATGCCAAAAAGAAGCGCCTCAAAACCGTCAGCGGCTCCGAGATGTTCATCAACCAGGCCGCCGCCCAGTTTAAACTCTTCACCAAACAAGAACCCGACACCGCCCTGATGCGCACAATTCTTTCTCATTGTCTATCAGCCTGACAAGCGGTATAATCCCCTTTTTCGATTCGATTCCGTGAGGTAAATAATATGGCCAAGAAAGAAAAAGTGGTATTAGCATACAGCGGCGGGCTGGATACTTCCGTTATCCTGCCGTGGCTAAAAGAGACCTACGGCTACGAGGTAATCGCCTTCGCCGCCGAGTTAGGCCAGGGCGATGAACTGTCGAATATCAAGAAAAAGGCACTGGCAAGCGGCGCATACAAGTGCGTCGTGAAGGACCTGCGTAAAGAATTCGTCGAGGACTTCATCTGGCCGATGCTCAAATCCGGGGCCGTCTATGAAAACGGTTATCTCCTCGGCACCAGCATCGCCCGCCCCCTGATTGCCAAGCACCAGGTCGACGTCGCCCACGCCGAAAACTGCACCGCCGTTGCTCATGGGGCGACCGGCAAGGGCAATGACCAGG
>JBBABK010000217.1:0-3988 GCA_041657685.1 Phycisphaerae bacterium
CGGATTCAAAATCATAAAGGAAGAAAGCATTGTATCGGGCGTGCGAAGAATAACCGCCCTGACAGGAACTCCAATGACAAATTATCTCTCCGTAAGAAGTGAAATAATCGACCAGCTCAGCCAGATTTTGAAAGTGCCGGCCGAGCAGCTCATCGACCGGGTAAACGCAATTCTCGATGAGAACAAAAAACTCGCCAGGGAATTAAAGGCAGCTTCCAAACGCGGCGGCACCGATGTAATCTCCGAAGCGAAACAACTTCTGGAAAAATGTGAAAAAATCGGCGACGTGTCAGTAGTAATCGGCAGGTTAAGTCCGACCGACGCAGAGCAGGCGCGTGAAGCGGTCGATATGATTAAGAAAAAAGCAAAATCGGCGGTAGTTGTTTTCGGCTACGGCGAGGCGGATAAAGCGACCCTGTTCGTCGGCGTCACCGACGATTTGATTAAAAAGGTAAAGGCCGGTGACATTGTAAAAGAGATTTCGCCGATTGTCGACGGGGGCGGGGGCGGCAGGCCGCAAATGGCACAGGCAGGCGGAAAAAACGCTGCAAAAATAGATGACGCACTTGCAAAAGCGGCGGAAATTGTAAAAGCGAAATTGGGTTAATCAATCAAACGCTTTTACCGAGTACCAATAAAGCAGTTTCGACGTTGCCAAACGGCGCGCTGACCGCAAAACCTGCTACCCGGTCCTGTATCTGCTCGACGATTTCACCTGCGATTTGGATTCCCGTTTGTCTTGCCTGCTCTTTAGTTTTTGTCTCGCTCATCCGCCCGAGCAGTTTTTCCGGCACGACCACGCCCGGTACCTCGTTGGCCATAAACTCCGCGTTTTTGGCGCTCGTAAAAGGCCAGATGCCCGCGACGATTGGAATTTTGAATTCTTCGATTCTTTCGATAAATTCCAGCAGCGTCGATACATCGAACACCGGCTGGGTAATCGCGTATTCGGCACCGGCCAAAACCTTTTGCCTGAATTTTTCGATTTCACGCTCGATATCCACCGCCACCGGATTGGCGCCGACGCCGAGCGTAAAACCCGTGCCCGGCGAGAACCGGTTTCCTGCGATGTCGATACCGGCGTTGAGATTTCTGACAACCGATGTAAGCGCAATTGAATCCATATCGAATACGCCCGTCGCGGTCGGATATTCACCGAGCTTTGGCGGGTCGCCGGTAATAATTAACAGATTTCGCAGGCCGAGCAGATGAGCACCGAGCAAATCCGACTGCATCCCGATGATGTTCCTGTCACGGCAGCAGAAATGCGCGATTGTTTCGATGCCGGTCTCCTGCTCGATTTTAACTGCCGTGGCAATCGCGCTAACCCTTGAACTTGCACGGGGCCCGTCAGGCAGGTTTATCGCGTCGATGCCCATCTTCGCGCAAGCTCGCGCCTTTTCGAGCGTCTTTTGGATGTCGACGCCGTGCGGCGGCGTCAGTTCGATTGTCGCGACTTTTTGGCCCTCGGCGATTTTCCTGCCCCAGGCGGATTTTTGCGCTAACTGCAAAGGCGCGACGGCTTGCGATTCGCTCACTACTTTTTTCGGCTCGGCTTTAACCATTGAAATCGTGCCGTGAGCCGCTTTATCGAGTCCGCGCACCGCGCGGGCGATTTCCTTGATATGCCGGGGCGTCGTGCCGCAGCAGCCGCCGATGATTCGCGCGCCTTTTTCGTAAAACTTCTTGGCGTACTCGGCCATATATTCCGGCGTGCACATATAGACGCTGCGGTTATCGACCATTTGCGGCAGGCCCGCGTTGGACTGAACTGCTATCGGTTTATCGGTGACGCCGCGAATGATATCGAGATTGCCCAGCATAGCCGCCGGGCCGACCGAGCAGTTCATACCGACGGCTGTAACCGCGGGCAATGACGCAATTGCGCCGATGCATTTTATTATCGATTTGCCGAAATCCGGCTCGTCCCGTTCGGTAAATGTCATCTGCGCTACAATCGGGATGTCGCTTAATCTGCTGACCGCTTCAATCGCGGCGATAATTTCATCTGTATTCGAGAACGTTTCGAGAATGATAAAATCCACGCCCGCATCAATCAGGGCCTTGGCCTGGTTTGCGAAAATCGATTGAGCCTGTTCCCTGGTAATCGTTCCGTAAGGCTCGATTGGTTTTCCCAGCGGGCCGATGGAGCCGGCGACGAGCGCGTTGGAATCAACAGCCCGGCGGGCGATTTCCACGGCTGCTTTGTTAATGCTTTGTGTCTGCTCGGCCAGGCCGAACCGCGCGAGTTTGAATTCGTTGGCGCCGAACGTATTGGTCTCGACGAAATCCGCACCGGCCTGGTAATACTGCCTGTGGATTTTCTCCACCTTGTCGGGATGGGTGAGATTTACTTCCTCGAAGCACTGATTGAGGAATGTTCCCTGCTCGTAGAGCATTGTCCCCATCGCGCCGTCGCCGATGATTACCCGCTCTGCGAGAAGCTCTCTAAAACCCTTATAATTTTTTGTCGCCATTAGAGCAGAGTATCGACAAGTCAATCACGTTTCAAGAGGTTTATCCGGGAAATATCGCGCAAAAAAAGCTTCAGGTATGCGTCATTAAATGAGATAATCGTTTTTGCAGGGTTGGCCTATGATAAATTTCAAATGCCGATGCGGAAGGGCTATACGAACAGCCGACGAAAACGCCGGGCGAAAAGGCAAATGCCCCGGTTGCGGCGAGGCTCTGGTAGTCCCGGCGACCGAAGCAAAAATCATAACAGATGTATTGCAATTCTCGCCGCTGCCGGCTAATGATAAAAAAGATGAGCATCAGCCGGTGTTTTACGGTCAAACTATCCCCGATGAAAAAGACCAGCCGCCCGAACGCAAAATCCCATTTTTTATAGATGTGTTTTTATATCCGCTCAATAAATCGGGGCTGATTATGCTCGCGGTTTTTATCGGTGTGCCGTTTACCTTTCGTGTGTTCAACTGGTTTATGTCTTTGGGGATGCTGAGTCTGCCTGCGCTCTTACCTTTTTACCTGCTCGTAGGGATTATCGCGTGGATGGTCAAGGCTGTGATTTTTCTTTATATGTTCTGGTATCTCGCCGAGTGCGTCCGCTCCAGCGCCGAAGGCTGGATAAGAGCACCGGAAACCACTGCCATAACGCCCGGCATTTTTGAAATTCTCTGGCAGGTATTTGAAATCGTTTTGTGCACGGTTTTATTTTTCGCACCGGCCGCGGTTTACTACTATCACGTTCGAGAAACCGACTGGAAGTTCCTCGCGATATTGTTGTCAGGTACGTTTTTCTATCCGATGGCGATTTTGTCGGTGATTATATTCGATTCTCTGACCGGACTCAATCCGCTCGTAATTATCGGCTCGATATTCAGCACTTTCTTCGGTTATGTCCTGCTGGCGGCTTTTACCGCTCTGTTCGCGTGGTCGTTTCTGGTAATTATGCGTTACGCAATACTGTTTTTCGCTGTCGAATGGGCAATTATCGCGGTATCGATTTACCTGCTGATGGTCGGTGCGCATATCCTCGGCCGATTCTATTACCGTTACGAGCGAAAGTTAAACTGGGATGTGTAATTTCACCCGCCGGCTATTTTTCCAGACGGACGAGGTCATCATACGTTTCGCGTTTGCGGATGACGGTGAATTTATCGCCGTCGACCAGCACCTCGGCGGCCCTGGGTCGCGCGTTATAGTTGCTGCTCATCGTAAAGCCGTACGCACCGGCGGTGAACACCGCCAGCAAATCGCCCTGTTTGACAGGCGGGATATTTCGGTCTTTGGCGAGGAAGTCCGCGCCTTCGCAAATCGGCCCGACGATATCGACCGTCTCGGTGCCTTCGATTTTCAAATCCTGGGAGCGTCGAGGCGGTATGAATTTTTGTTCCGCCTGCGCGGGCCAGATGAAATGGAACGCGTCGTAAAGGCAGGGCCGAATCAAATCGTTCATAGCCGTATCGACGATAACGAATTTTTTCGCGCCGCCCTGTTTGAGATAGAGCACCCTGGCAACCAGTAT
>JBBABK010000218.1:0-3955 GCA_041657685.1 Phycisphaerae bacterium
CCCCGCTTGATTTGGCGCTTGAGGGAGAAGGTTACTTTGTGGTCAACGACGGTGAGCAGGATATTTATACGCGGGCCGGCGCGTTCAGTGTCGATTCCGACAGTTATCTTGTTGACCCGGCGACCGGTTATCGCGTCCAGAGAATCGGCTCGGTCGGTGAAGCGGACGGTTTCCAGAACGTCGGTGACGGCGACGTTCGCGTGCCGTACGACGTCGCAATGCCTGCCCAGGCGACGAGCACGATGACGGTAGCCGGTAACCTCAGTGCCGATGCGGTACTTGAAACTCCACAGGCCCAAAAAATAGGTTCGAACTTAATTTATACAACGGCAAACGGAACTTTGGCGGGCGGCACAACCCTGCTGGCTGATTTGGACCAGTTCAACTCCAGTGCAGCAACGTTTACCGGTGATATTACCATCGAAGGCTATCTGCCGGAAGGCGGAAGCTCGTTCAGTCATACTATGAGTGTCGATGAAACAACGACGCTGCAGGATTTAGTTGATGAACTTAATTCGGTGGATTGCTATGGCGCATCTACATCAGGCGCCACAGCCTCGCTTGTCAACGGGCAGATTCGTATCACTGACACACTGACTGGGCCGAGCAATACGGATTTATCTTTGTCTTATGCCGATACCGGCGGCGGTGATTCGGAGCTTGAAACTTCGTCGTATTTTGAAGTTCTCACCATAGGCGGAGACGAGGTTAAGAACGTAAATATTACAATTTTTGATTCGCTCGGCGGCAAGCACGCGTTCAGCGGAGCATTCATCAGAACGGACACGACAAACCAATGGGATTTTCTGCTTTGTTCGGTATCCGGCGACGTCGATTCCATTAGTATGGATGACAGAAGAATAAGCGGAATTACATTCGATACGAACGGTTCGTTTGACACTTCGGCCGAGGCCGCGGAATTCAAAATTACATGGGGATATGACCCTTCAGCGGAACAAACAATAGAATTGAATATGGGTACGCCCGGCAAGTGGGACGGTCTGACACAATTTTCGGGCAACTCCACCGCGGTTGCCAAAGAGCAGGACGGCTACGAATCAGGAAAGTTGAGTTCGGTTTCGGTTGACACGAGCGGAACTTTAATCGGCGCGTTTTCGAACGGTATCAAAAAGAACCTCGCTGTTTTGCAAATCGCCTTGTTCCAGAACCCGCAGGGCCTTGAAAGTATAGGCAGCGGATATTTCATACCGTCGGCTAACTCGGGCTATGCCGTTGCGACGCAGGCGCTCATCGGCGGTGCGGGCACGATTCACGGCGGCGCGCTGGAAAAATCGAACGCGGACGTCGCCAGTGAGTTTGTGAATATGATTCAGGCGCAAAGCGGGTTCCAGGCAAACGCCAGGACAATAAAAGTGGCTAACGATATTCTAAGCGAATTATCGAGCCTGATAAGATAATAAAGGAACATAAATGACTGCCGCTTTCTCTTATAACAATTTAATTTTAGCGTTGACTCCGATCGAGAAATGGCAGGCAGCTCAAAACCTCGACAGTTCCTTTTCGATTCAGCAGTGGATTTTTATGTTTGCCGGGCTGGTTTTCGCGGCCCTGATTATTACTGGTTTTATAAAATTTGCCAGGCAAAGGGCCGGGCAGGATACAAACAGCAGTAATATTTTTCACGAACAGGCAAACAAGAGGGGATTGAGCGAACAGGAGAGCAGAGTTCTTCTTTACATCGCCAGACTCGCGGAACTTGGGGATTCCACTGAAATTTTCACGATGAAAAAAGCGTTTGACCTCGGCGCTCACAGATTAACACGAGAAGCCGCGGGCACAATGGATTGCGAAAATATCAAACGCCTGACGGCTGAGCTTGGAAGACTCAGAGAAAAGCTCGGCTATCTGGTGCGTCTTGGCGAAGCATCGGATGCAGCGGACGGGGATAAGCCGAGCAGCAGAACCATACCGCGGGGCAAAAATGTTTATGTCACTCGAAGAACGAGCCACGGCGTTGATGATATCGAAGCAACTGTAATCGCCAATTCTGATGAGGGCCTTGCAGTCAGGCTGCCGTTCAAAGTTGACAGTATGTACGGCGAGCAGTGGCAGGTGCGATATTTTTACGGCGCGTCCGTGTGGGAGTTCGACGTTCCGGTTATCAGCGGGCAGGGCGATGTGCTGGTGCTTGGGCACAGTAATAATATTCGATTTATAAATCGCAGGCGGTTTTTGCGTGTGCCGGTGAACAGAAGGGCGTTTATAGCGGCGTTTCCGTTTGAAAAAGATGTTAATACGGACAGCGGCGGTGATTCGGAAAAATCGCAGAATGTTTTCGAGTCGGGCCTGGTTTTGCCGCAGTTCATACCCGCGGTTTTAACGGAACTGGCCGGGCCGGGTTTGCGGTTCGAATCGGCGTTGGAGTTGAAAATAAATCAGGCTGTGGCGGTTGTGTTCGAGCTGGAATTTTCGCGTCATCAGCAGACAGAGCAGCAGGAACACGAAATAAGAATTATCCAGGCGACAGGGCGAGTCCGGCATATCAGGGAAATTGAAAAAGGATTTTCGGTCGCAGTTGAAATGACGGGTTTGGCGGAGGCGGAAATTAACGAATTAATTCGCGCGACAAATATCGCAGCGGCATCGCAGGTGCAGGAGCACGGTACAGTTGCTTCGGAGCAAAGCGCGGCTGCTGTTTTGGCGGTATGAGGGAAAATAAAAAATGCCGATAGATATGAACTCACAAATTAAATCCAGTATGACGTCGCTGGAGAGGGAATTTGCGGCGATAACGCATAACCTTGCGAATGTAAACACCGTCGGCTACAAGCGAATAGTTACATCATTTTCACAAACGCTCGATGCTCAGCAAAACGGAAGTTCGCAGGATTCGGGCAAAGCGGATTTAAGCCAGAGTCTCGATTTCTCGCAGGGGCTGAGTTTTATCGAGACATCGCGGTCGCTGGACGTCGCCCTTAACGGCAAGGGATTTTTCGTAATCGAGACGGAAAACGGTCCGCTCTATACAAGGAACGGCAGTTTTAAAGTTAATCAAAATGGGCAGATTGTTGATTCAGCAGGCAGGATAGTTTCGGGTGAGGGCGGGCCTATCACAATATCGGCCGATGTGCCGACCTCGCAAATCAATGTTTCTTATAACGGCACGGTCAGCGCGAACGGTCAGCAGCTCGGCAGGTTCAAAATTGTCGATTTCGGGGAAAATGAAGAGAAAATTTTACCGGTGGGTGAGAGCTGTTTTAAAGCGTCTGAGGATATTGAACCGGTTACAGTTGAGAGCGTTTCGATGCGGCAGGGTTACCTGGAATCCTCGAATGTGAAAATGGTTGATGAAGTTGTAAGTATGATAATGGTTTCGCGGCTGTATGAAGCGAGTATGAAGTTTGTTACTGCCAAGAAGGATTCTTCGAATAGTCTTATGAGCGTGGCGATGGGATGATTTTTGTCCCGGTAAATTGTAAAGGAGTGCAAATATGCTAAGGGCATTTTCGACAGCGGCGACGGGTATGACGGCTCAGCAAATGAACGTCGATGTCATCGCGAATAATCTTGCCAACATCAACACCAACGGGTTCAAGCGAAGCCAGATTGAATTCCAGGATTTGCTTTACCTTAAGATGAAAGATCCAGGTGCGGAGGTCGTCGCCGGTCTTAATTCGCCCAGCGGGCTGGAAATCGGCAGTGGTGTGCGTGCAGCTTCGACGGTGAAAGTATACACGTCTGGTGAGATGCAAAATACGAACCGGCCACTGGATATCGCGATAACGGGCGACGGATTTTTGCAGGTGAGTATGCCCGACGGCAGCACCAAATACACGAGGGACGGAGCGTTATCAATAAATGCGAACGGCAATTTGGTAACGAGCACGGGATTTTTGCTCGAGCCTGCGGTTTCAGTGCCGACCGATGCAATGACCATCGATATCGGCAAGGACGGCTCGGTAAATGTCACCAACTCGACGGGCACCACCTCCGG
>JBBABK010000219.1:0-3952 GCA_041657685.1 Phycisphaerae bacterium
CACGACGAAAACGCGAAATACCCGATAAGCTGGCTAATGATAGAGGACGAAGACGTCGCGCGGGAGATTCAGGCTGGTTTTGAAACATTATGTGAGATGATGAGCATTGACACAAAGGCAATTGAACAGGTTATGGAGCAAACCGCCGGACTGAACGAAGTTAAAAGTTATACCGGGGAATTCAAAGACGTAACGGTAGTCAGAAGAGAACGCGTTGAAACAACCCGGGCTGCGGGACGTACCCATGCATCCCGGCGGCCTAGTTACAGGACGGTCAGCACCAAAATACCGGCAAGCAGTCAGATGACGGATTTCGCGAGGCTTTTTCATAGTCCCTTGCTGAATGCCGAGCCGCTGGCAAAGCCGGCGGTTGTCGCTGATGACCGTATCGAATCGGCGTTGAAGTATATATCGCTTTGGCCGACCAATACGGTCAATATTAACACCGCCCCGCGAAACGTGCTGCGAGCGGTCTTTTCATTCGGCGGGGCCAGTGCTTCGGTTAATGTAAGCGATGCCATAATCGAAAGAAGACGGATAAAACCGTTCGAAGACCCCAACGAACTGCGGCGGGAACTTTTTAGGTATGCAGATTCTATCGAAAAGAGCCGACAATATATTGTGACCAAAAGCGATTTTTACACCATCCGTATAACTGTTAACAGCGGACTGGCAAGGACGTCGGCGATAATCGCGGTGAGAAATAATAACGGTAAAGTTGAAAAAATCGCCGTTCTGAGCGATTAGGTTTTTGGAGTATATCAAGTGAATGAACAAGGCTGTCTTGGAATTTATTTAACCCGTGACAAAGCCGTTGCGGTTTGCCTCGATATGGGGCAGGCGTCGGCAAATGTAACCGCCTGTTTCGAAGCGGCCGTCGAGCCTGGAAAAGAACACGGCGGATTTGCGGAGCTTGCGGACAAAATCAGCCAAGCCTGCACGAAAAACAATCTGCAATTCTCGCGCGTCGCCGTGGCCTTGGACAGCTCGATGTATATGCAGCACGATGTTCACAGCAGCTTCAGTGATAAAAAACAGGTCGAAACAACGGTTCGATTTGATACGGAAGAAGCGCTTGCAACCGACATCAGCGATGTTTCGCTTGCTTATGGGATATTATCGTCTGACCAAAACGGCTCTGCACTTCGCGTTTTTACGTCACAAAAAAATACTCTGACCCAGGTGATAAACGCTCTTGCGGCTAATGGTCTCGACCCGGCTGATATCGAGCCTGATGTTATCTGCTTAGGCCGGTTCTTCCGCACGCAGTATCTTGACTCAAATCAGTTAACCGAAGGGACACTTTTTGCGGCTTTATCCGAATCTAACGGCTATCTTGTCGGACCTTTGAGCCGGGACAGTGACACATCGCAAATGCAAAGAACGTTTCTAATCGCGACAGGACAGGACAGAAACGAATTGCTAACGCGCAATATTTCGTTATCTGCTGCACGGCTAAGCTCTGATGTAAAACCTGATAAAATATTGCTGATGGACTCGACCGGTTCGCTGCAAAAGGAAAAAATCTCTTCCGCTCTGGGGATGCAGACTGAATTAATAGAACCCGCCCTGCCGGAGGGATGCAAAGGCAAAGTTTCTTTCGCTGCAGCGTTCGGGGCGGCGTTATCGAATCTGCAGAAAGACCCGCATACCAGCTTTCGCAACGACTTTATGCCGTATCTCGGCAAAAAAAGGCGGCTCGAAAAAACTCTGAAAATTGTGAGCATATCCGCGAGCGTTATAATCATCGCGATTGGCCTGAACCTGACTTTAACTCTTATGCAAAAGAACAGGCCTCTTAATCAGATCCGCAATAAATTCGAACAGGATTACCTGGCCGCGATGCCGGAAAAAGAAAAACTGCCTTCAAGTTTAACAACAGCCAAAAGGGATTTGGAAAAATCGCTGAACCGTATAGAACGGATTCGCAGCGGCCAGATAAGTGCCAGCGGCGAACAAAGTGTCACTGCAAGGCTGACGGAAGTTCTGCGGGCGTTCAATGAAGTCGCAGCGCCGACAAAGCTGAATATCGAAAAGATCTCCGTTACATCGAGAAACGTTACAATGAACGGTGATACAAACAGTCGTTCAGATACGCTCAAGCTTCTGGAAGAGCTTAAAAAAGAAATGAATGTTCAACAGTCGAACCTCGGGCCCAAGGGCGGACGCGACACGTTCAGCATAACCGCGGTGCCTAAAACGGACGGATAAAAAATGGCGATGAAAAAAGAATTATTACGGGAACCTATACTATATTATATCGCAGTTCCGATGCTGCTTCTTCTTTGGCCGCTGATGATTTGGCTGGTGTATCTGCCCAACACGGCTAAGAGCCTGGAAAGAGACCAGAGGCTGTATACAGAATCGTATGAGCTTGCCGAGCGAATTCTTATCCTCGACCCTGACAGGCGTTCATACGGCTCCGACAAAAAAAGCTCCGGTTTTGATTTTACAGTAGCTATCGACGCAGCGGCCCGAAAGCTCGGCATCTCATCTGCGAACTATACCATCAGTTCCAAACCCATCTCAAAATCGTCCCGGCAGAGGTCTCGGGACTGTCAAATTGTCATAAATGAAATCGAAATTACCAGACTTGCTGAGTTCCTATCAAATCTCCAGATGACCTGGGCAAACCTCCAATGCCAGAGGGTTACGTTAACTAAGAAAGAAGGTCTGCCGGACGCCTGGAAGGTGGACCTGACATTAACATACTATTATCAATAGTTAACGGTCTTCTTATCGGACCGCCTTCGTTCTTTGGGGGTTGATTAAAAAAATAAAAATTTTTTATGTCACCCACTATATATTGTATGCTCCATAAGGTTGGAGCAGATAGAAAATCTTTGATTTTCAAGCTAAAAAAGCACTTAAAATATTTAAGTTTTTGGGGCTTCTAAGGATTTTTATTCATAGTTTGCGTAACATTTGCTCGTTAAAGCACTTAAACCAATCCCAAACTTCGTTAAAGTTTTTCTTTCAACTGCGTCGATAACAACACTGAAAAGCGGTATTTGCCTTGAAATCGGAATACAAGGCAGCACAATATATAGCGGTTTATAGGCCCTTGATGAGTGTTAAAGGATTAGCTCGCCAGGGTTTGCAGGTAGAAACTATGCCAAGATTTGAACAACAAAATGAACATGACAATGAGCTTTGGCCTGTGGGCGATGAGCTTAGCTACCAGGATGACCTGACTATGGAGCAAATTCTCGATAACCTCAACCGAACCCCAATCGGACAGGTATTAAAAAGAATTGCTTCCATGCCTGAAGTCCGCCGTGAAAAAGTGCTCGAAGTTCGGGCAAATCTCTCAAGCGGTAAATATGAGCTTAATAACCGCCTTGATGTGGCCCTTGAAAAAGTTTTCGAAGATTTAACCGCAGAGTAAAAACTCCATAAATTGCGTTCCCGTGACGTCCTGTTCCTGTTCGGTTCCTGAGTTGCGGATTAAATTATTTCGGGGACTTCCTCGTCATCCGGCGTGTCCAAATCCTGCGGCATATAACCCGGCTCTTTTGATTTCTCTGCTTCTTCACTATACGCCAGGTTTACTTTTTCCTGAATTTTTCTGCGGCAGTCGGAATTAATCGGGTGAGCTATATCGGCATGCAGTTTCAACCTTCCCTTGGAATCTTTTTTTATCCTTTCATTGGGCAGTCTTGAACCGCAGTTATTACAGTATTTAGCTCGAAGATGGTTTTTGCTTCCGCATTTTTCACAGTGGTCGGACATTTTCCTTGAAGGCATCGCGACGAAAAGCCCGCTGGAACCTTCTATGATTTTAATGTCCCTTATGACAAATTCATTATCTATTGTCAGTGAACAAAACGCTTTCAGGCGGTCATCTTTATTGTTGATTAATTTAACTCTGACTTCACTGATTTTCATTCCTAAATTCCCTCACCTAACCAGCCTACCATTGATTATTCGATATAACTACAACATCGCAGGC
>JBBABK010000220.1:0-3937 GCA_041657685.1 Phycisphaerae bacterium
GCCAAGGCATCAAAGATACTGATTGAACCCGGCGACATTGTATCGGTGGACAGAAGCATTGGAACGGAAATGAATATGGTGCTTGACAGGATTCTCAATTTCGGGGTCGGGGCAAGCATAACTCCGTAAGCTGATAACTCCGTCCTAATTTGAAATACCATCAATTATACGAAGGATTGAAAATGGATATGCAGAGAAATAATCAGGCAGAACAGGAAAACATCAGCGGCAGTTCAAACATTTCCATCGGCGAAGCGAGCGGTGAAAATCTTCTGGAAATTCTGCTGAGACAGAGATGGATGATTATTACTGTAACGTTTGTGTTCCTGCTGGGCGGGATAATTTATCTTATGAACGCGGTACCGGTTTATACGAGCACGTCCGGCATTTACGTGGAACAAACCGGGCCTAAACTCATAACTGAATATGAAGGCGTGATGACCCGCTCGAAGAATTACCTTAATACACAGGGTGAGGTGATTAAATCGACGCCGATTCTTGCAAAAGTAATCGAAGACCCCGAAATACAGAACTTCAAAACATTCGAGGAAGTGGATAACCTGGTAAATTACCTCAAAAAAAACCTGATGGTCGAAATCGGCAAGAAGGATGATATTATAACTGTTTCATTCGACAGTCCATATCCTGAAGAGGCTGCAGTTAGTCAACAAGGTCGTAAATGAATATATAAATTATCAATCGACACAGAGACGCAGTACGGTCAGTGAAGTATTGCGCCTGCTTCAGAAGGAAAAGGTAAAACGCGACCAGGAGCTTTCGGAGAAATTCGCAAAGCTGCTGGCATTCACACGTGATAACGGTGTTACTACTTTAGAAAACCAGGGGAATCATATCGTCCTGCGAAGACTGGCAACCTTATCAGATGCATTAACGCAGGCTCAATTAGCGACTATCAGCGCCAAGGCCGAGCTCAAAGCGGCTGAAAAGATGTCGAGTGAGCCTGAAAAGCTCAAATATCTGGCGATGTCGAACACCGGCAACACAGCGGCGGCGATATCTAACAGCGAAGAAAATGTAATTCGGGCGAATATTCGTGAACTTCAGCAAAAGCTCGAAGAGGCAAGGCGGCTGTGCACTAACGACCATCCGCTTGTTACCGAACTTGTAGCTCAAATCGAGCAGCTCGAAAGCCAGCTAAACCTGGGAGCCGAGGAATTTGCCGATGCGTATATCGAAGTGCTTCGGCAGAAATACGAAACAAGCGTTCAAAGAGAAGAAGAACTTTACGCATCTTTCGACGCGCAAGAACAAGAAGCACAATCTCTCGGACTAAAGGCTACGGAATATTCTGTGCTTCAATCGGAACTTGAGCGGACCGAAAAGACGTGCGAGATAATGGATGAGCGAATAAAAGAGCTTAATGTTACGGAAGAAGCGGGAGCTCTCAATATCAATATACTCGAAGTTGCGGAAGTAGAAGATATACCTTCCAAGCCTGAAAAGGCAAAGGTTATGGCGATAGTTTTGATGTTAGGTTTAATTCTCGGAAGCGGAACTGCGGTTTTACGCGACTGGTTCGACTACAGGCTTCGCTCCGTCGAGGAAATCTCGGCGACACTCGGAGTTCCGGTACTCGGTGTTGTACCGAAGATAGCGGCGGCAGCGGAAGAAACATTTGTCGCTCGCGGCAAACACTTCTGGGATATTTTCAGAGAACAGATTTCCGCTGTTAAAGGCAGGCTGGCTGTTCAGGTATCAGGCAGCGGAACAGCCGGTAGCAGGACGTCCGACAGCGGTATGATAACGCAGCTTGTTATGGACTGCGGAAGGAAAGTAGCCGACAGACTAAGACCTATTGTTACAAATGCCTGCAAGGGCCTTGGAATTAATCTGAGTTCAGGTCAGCCGGATGTAAACGCAAAGAATGCTCCGGCGGCAAAAATCACCAATACGGAGACCAAAGACAAAGGTCAAAAAGGGTGGCTCAAGTCGCAGGCGACTACCGCAGAAGTTTATCAGCAGAGGCTTGACCGTGCGTTGTTCGGCTCGGCCAGGAAACCAGCTTCAACAGAAAAACAGGCGGTTCCTGTTGCCACTCTGCCTCAAAGCGAAAACGCAACAGCATCCGACCGCGGGAAGGAAATTCTTCATCATTCCAGGTCATCGGTTGCTGAGGCATATAGAACAATTCGTACGGCTGTTTTCTTCGGCGTGCCTAAAGACGAGGCCAAGACAATTATGGTGACGTCGCCGGCACCCGGTGACGGCAAGAGCACGCTGGTAAGCAATTTATCGATTGCGATGGCGCAGGCGGGTCAGCGGACGCTTGTGATTGACTGCGATTTCCGCAAGCCGACACAGCAGACCATCTTTAACAGCAGTAACAAGCTTGGCATCGCGAATATTTTCGCAGAAAACCTTTCAATTGATAAGGCAGTTCAGCGCGGGCCGGTCGCAGGTCTTGACGTATTGACACGCGGGCCTGAAGTTCCGAATCCGTGCGAACTGCTCAACAGTAACACGTTTGCGGAACTGCTCGAAAAATTATCCGAACGGTACGACCGGATTATTATCGATTCGGCGCCGATTACGGCCGTGGCAGACAGCCAGATTTTGAGCGCGGTTTCGGATGTCACCATTCTCGTGCTCAGGGCGGAAAAGTCGACCCGGAGAATGAGCCAGTTAGCTATGCACCTGCTGCAGAGCGTCAACGCGCGTGTTCTCGGCGTTGTGGTTAACGGCGTTTCAACCGGCGGCGGCCATTATGGATATTACTATGGTGGTTACGGTTATTACGGCAAATACGGCCGATACGGTTACGGCGAGGAAAGAAGAGCTGAGAACCATCAGCACCAAGCCGACGCCGATATGACACAGGTTGAAAACAGATATAACAGCGAAGTGAGAGTATGATTTGGTCCGCGAACAATTTGAATCAGATTCAGGGTGAGCGATTTGTTGATATTCACTGCCATTGCCTTAGTGATATCGATGACGGCCCTGCGAGTATGCCGGAGTCAATCGAGCTGTGCAAAGCCCTTGCCGCCGACGGGATTGGGACGGTCATAGCGACGCCGCACCAGCTCGGACGATTCGATAACTCAAACAGTTCGGAGCAAATCAGAGACGCAGTAAATCAACTGAATGAAGAGCTGAAAGTCAATGAAATAGATTTGGAAATATTGCCCGGCGGGGACGTTCGAATCGATGAAAGAATCTGTCAATTAATCAATGAAGATAAAGTAATGACGGCCGCGGACGGAAAACGCTATTTGATGCTGGAGCTTGTGTCGGAGGTTTTAATAAATATTGAGCCTTTGTTGTCGGAAACAAACCGTGCGGGATTGTCAGTGATTATTTCGCATCCTGAACGGTACCGTATAGTTAGTGCCAAGCCGGAAATTATAGAAAAGTGGCTCGAACGAGGAGTAAGTCTGCAGATTACGGCGGGCAGTTTGCTGGGCGAGTTCGGCTCGACGGCAAAAGAAGCATCGGAGCTGTTTCTCGCTGAGGGATGGATAAGTTTTATAGCAACGGATGCGCACGATGTTTATCTGCGGCGTCCCTGTATGAGAGCTGCTTACGAATTAATCGCTGAAAAAGCAGGCGTTCAAACGGCAAAAGAATTATGCATTGAAAATCCGCAAAGGGTAATCAGGGGCGAGGACCTTGCGGAGATAACAGAAAACAGGATTGAGGCGACAAGGCAAAATGCAGGACAGCACCAGGAAAATTCAACCATTGCAGCTGCAGGCAGAAGGGCAAGAGACATCTAAGGCAGGGATATTCGATAAACTAATCGAAATATTACTCGTATGTCTTTTCGCGATAATGCCGTTATCGTTCGGAGCGGTGCAGGCGTGGAGTGAATATGTAGTTATCACGGCAGTAAGTTTAATTGCGCTGTTGTTCTGCTGCAAGCTCATCATATATCCACAAGAACGAATCATCCGAACGTGGGCGTATATACCGTTGG
>JBBABK010000221.1:0-3925 GCA_041657685.1 Phycisphaerae bacterium
CCCCAAATGTTCTTTTACCCCGCCGTAGCAAATCTGCGCCCGCCATTTATTAAGTTTCCTGCTGTACCATACCCCCTTGTACCGCGACGAGCACGCTCTTTTGATTTTGCTCCGGTTTCGGCTGTTCTGCGCGTATGTAGCCAAACGAAGATTCGCAATCCTGTTGTCCAGCCCGTTGCCGTTTATATGGTCGACAATCAATCTTTTGCCGTTTTCTGTCTTCGGTCCTCGGTCTACTGTCTTCTGTCTTATAATTTCATTATGCATCTTGATATTTTTGCTTTTTCTTTTTTCATTTACCCTCGCCGCCCGATACGCATAATAAGTCGTTTTACCCTTATGCGCGTACCATTTATATTTGTTTAATTCCCGGTAGAATCGCGCATCGACAATCGCGTACTGCCCCTGCGTTAATTTTATCCTTCGATATGCGTACCCGTACCGCACCCTTCGCCACAACAGCAGCAAGGCCGTTATGATAAATTTGACAATCTCCGCCAATCGTCTGTGAACTGACAAAACGCTCTTTCCGCCTGCCTAATGGGATGCTTAATTGAAATGAATTCTGAAATGCGAAATCCTGAATCCGCCTTGTGCCCTTATGACGTGTGCTCTTGTGACCTACTTATGCTTGATTTGCTTTTTGATATGTCCCGATACATCGGGATTTACTTCTTACTGTTTGCCATTTTAAGTGATTATCTAACCTGCGTCAAGTATTTTCTAAAAATTTAACAAAATTTTTTACAAACCCCATTTTATCCCGCCGTAATCCCTTGTGGGCCAAGGCGTTGCATCGCCATTTGCACTTGCCCGAATCGTATGCTAATATTAACCCCATCGTTGCATTAATTTTTCCTGTAGTGTTTGTATTATATGGAGATACCGCAGCATGGCTGACCTTATTCCAATCTCAAAAACAGGTTTCGAGAAACTCAAGGCCGAACTGAGCAGGCTTGAAAAAGAACGGGTAAGAGTTGCCAGAGACGTTGCCGAGGCTCGCGAGCAAGGCGACCTCAGGGAAAACGGTGCGTATATTTACGGCCGCCAGCAGTTGGGATTTATCGACGGCCGCCTGGGTGAATTAAGAGGCAGTATGAACCATTCGCAAATAATTGACTGCACGAAGGTTCAATGTGATAAGGCCATGTTTGGCACCGTTGTGAAATTACTGGACCTCGATACTCAAAAGCACGTGACATATCAATTGCTTGGCCCCAAGGATGCTGATATTGATAATGGAAGCATTTCCATCCACTCGCCGGTAGGAGATGCTATTCTTGGTCTTTCGATAGGAGATAAAGGGTCAGCAACTATCCCTCGCGGCCAATTCAATTTCGAAGTAGTCGAAATTTCAAAATCCGACGTTGAGTAACCCCCGTTGCTCGCAACGAGGGAAATATTTAGCCCCACGTTTTACGTGGGGTTTTTGTTTTTAAATTTAGCCCCGCAATTTATTGCGGGGTTACTATGTTTCTGTGCCCGTGGTTTTGTATTTACCCCCTGATTTTCACCCGCCGCAGATTTAGCGAAGACGGGCACGGCGACTAATTTAGCCGCGGGCATTGTCCGCGGTTATTCCCTTTATCCGCCGCTCCGTTTGGTGGATTTATCCGCCGCAGGCGGACCGCAGGGGGTTCTGCCTGCCGAGAGGGGTATATTCAAAATCGCGGATTTTTTGTCAACAGTGAAAATGCTTACGTTGTGGCTTGGATTATTTTTTATGTTTTGGGCCGATTGAAGATTTAAAATCGTCGTAATAATCAAGAATGCGTTCGACGGTGGTTGAACCGGCTAATAGGTCCGGTGATTCATTGCGAACCCCTGCAAAAGTCGAAAGAATATATTCGACGTCATTTTGCTCAATTCCGTAAAGCAAAAAGTAAGCGGCGTCAAGCTGCGCCATTAAATCCAGACGTTCTGCTTCGTTCCATTTATGGACAGGCGGTTTAAATCCTGCCGCTTTTGCCAAAGGAATCATATCATTGCTTGTGCAGGTTAATTTCAATACACGTTCGGAAATCCACTCTTCGAGAATCTGTTTTTTGCTCCACGGACATTTTTGACTGTAAAAATCAGGCGGAAATATCGGAAACTGTTCAACAAAAAAAAAATTCAAATGAACCCCGCCTACTTTTTGTCTAGCAATAAAGTCTAAAGTAATGCTATTTAAATTGGCCAATAAACAACATTTTGTCTTAGTGGAGATATTTTCAGCAGTTAATTTTAAAGGTGCAGAATTGAGTACGCCCGCTTTTGGTATAAAAGAAGCAATCATTGTTCTCTGATTCGTGGAGCTTGTAACATCTTTGTATGAAATATAAGCCTGGTCACTTCCATTCTGCAACCGATTGTTTACATCTTCTTCATCTACCCACCACCGCGGCTCTACGGTAAATTCTGGATTTTGATGTTGCGAAACCGAAGTTTCATCAGTCTGGCCTTGCCGCACCCAATTTGATTCGTCCATTACGACGCTTGCTGCCCGATGATCAAACATCTGAATCATTTTTGCTTCATATAATGGCAGAAAAACTTGTTTTCTTTTTTTCCAGATATTGCCGTCACGTTTAAAACCGTCGGCTTTTAATTGTTCGGCAGAACGAAATAATTCGGCATCATTAGTTTGATGGAACATTGTAAAGAATTTTATACCCCAGGGATTACCGCCCTGTTTTCTTCTTTTGCTTATAAGGATAGGAACACGTTTATAAATATATTTTGTAAGATTTGCATCACGCGAGGAACGGAATATGGGGCAAGTTTTTGTATTAGGATTGAGAAGTTCGAAATCTTTTGCCGACAGATCTATGTGTCTCAAACTATCTTTAAGGTCATCCATCGTGTGAGCGAAGAAAACAAAGTCGGCGGCCTTGGATATGTTTTTCGAACCACCAAAGAGAAGCACAGAGAATTTCATTGAACGGTGAACATCGGAGAAAACCGGAGCCTTGTTTTCAAAGTCATACAAACCAGAAATTGTTTGAGAATTTACAAGGCAAGCAAAGAAGCCTTCATTTGTTTTGTCTGTGGCAATGCCGGTCGGAACAAGAAGGCCGACACGGCCTGTTGGTGAAACAATCGAATGGGCAAGTTCGGCAAATACGGCGTAAGTATTTATATCGCCTTTTCCGGTTAATTTATACCGGCCGCAACTGCGAATATAAGAAAGAGAATTATCAGCGGCAGCTTTAGCGTCTATATATTTTTTATACAATTTTGGATTTGTTGTTTTTAATTTTTCAATTAACTGTCTGCGTTTGGCCGCATTTGTTGCAGATGCAATTTGAGGGGCAACATTATCAAAGAATTCTCTTTCCTGTAATTTGATTCTTTCCCACGGCGGGTTGCCTATGACGCAATCAAATCCTCCGTTAGGTCGTGAAAAAACGTCAGGGAATTTTTCACGCCAGTCAAAAGCGTTCGGGTCTATTTCGGGGTCGCTGATAAGACTGTTGCCCTGTACGATGTTTTTAGAAAGGTCTGTAAGTTTTTTCTCTCTGTGCGCGGAACGCAGCCAAAGAGCAAGCTGTGTAATCTCCACCGCTTCTTTCGATAAATCGACGCCGTAAAGATTGTCACGGAGAATGTAATCGGAAATTTCGGCTCTGACTTGTTCTGCTTTTTCGTGGTCGTGGATTGACAAAACGTCAACAATTTCGATGTATTTATCTTCGAGTGCCTGAAACGCGCATATCAGAAAAGCGCCGCTGCCGCAGGCAGGGTCAACTATTTTTAGTTCTCTTAATTCTTCGATGGCGTTTTGGGCAAATGCTACGACTCTTTTCTTTTCGCTCTTAGAATCGATTTCTTCGAGTTTTATACCGAAATTCCTCTCAATGGTTTTGATTTTTTCATCCGCTGCTTTGCCGACCGTATGCCTCGTAATAAAATCTGTAAATTCCGGAGGGGTATAATAGATGCC
>JBBABK010000222.1:0-3919 GCA_041657685.1 Phycisphaerae bacterium
AACCTGCGCCACAACAACAGGTGGAAGACAAACCGAAAGTTAAAAAAGATAAACCTGTAATCCCCGCAGGGCCGATGCTGGAAAAACCTGCACCGGCAAAACTCGCCGGTCCCAAGGTCGTGAGATTCGAAAAGCCTGAACCAGAAGTTCAGCGAAAGCCTCGTCCTCCGCGACCAAGATTTAATGAGCCGACTACCGAGCCGTTGATGGGTCGAACCGGAGAAGCGGGCGCAGGCGAGAAAGGCAAAGACACCAAAAAGCGCAAGAGCCGTACGCACGGCCGGCGCAAAGACGAAGCCGATGCGGAAGCGACGCGAAGGGCAAAGTATATTGCTCAGCGTCGGGAAAGAGACCTCGAAGAACGCCAGGCGAGACTTACCGCGGCGACCGGTGAAATGCACAGGCTTCGGCCGACACGAAAAATCGAAGCGAAAAGAGCTGGCGGCAGTTCCTCTGCTCCGACCGCCAAAGTCGAAAAATTGACTCTCCAGGAGCCTGTTACGGTTAAAAGTCTTTCGGCAGGTCTGGCGGTCAAAGCGACCGACGTAATCGCCAAGCTTATGCAGCAGGGCATTTTGGCGACGGCCAATCAGGCTATCGCCAATGATGTTGCGCAGCTTGTAGCGATAGAATTCGGCGCCGAACTTCACGTTGAAAGCAAGCCCTCGATCGAAGACGAAATAAAAGCCGAGTTTGAAAATCGTCCGCGCGAAAATCTCAAGAAGCGGCCCGTCGTCGCGACGATGCTCGGGCACGTCGACCACGGAAAGACGAGCCTGCTGGACAAGATTCGCTCGACGCAGGTGCAGGCCGGCGAGGCGGGCGGGATTACTCAGCACATCGGCGCTTCGCAGGTCGAGTGGCAGGGCCATACGGTGACATTCCTCGATACCCCGGGCCACGAGGCCTTTACCGCGATGCGTGCCCGCGGAGCGAATATGACCGACGTGGTGGTTCTTGTTGTCGCGGCCGACGACGGTGTTATGCCACAGACGGTCGAGGCTATAAATCACGCCAAGGCTGCCGGTGTTCCCGTGCTGGTTGCTCTGAATAAAATCGATTTACCCGGCATCGATATAAACCGGATTACTCGCGACTGTCGGAGCTTGAGCTTGCACCGACCGAGTGGAGCGGACAAACCGAAGTGGTTAAAACCAGTGCGACAACAGGCCAGGGGATAAACGACCTGCTCGAGCATCTCGATTATATTTCCGAACTGCTCGAACTGAAAGCTGATGACACAATTCCCGCTACCGGCTGGGTGGTCGAGGCTAAGATGGATTCGCAGCGAGGCCCGGTCGCGACGCTGCTGCTCAAAGAGGGCAAGCTGGAAAAGGGCGATATCGTGCTGGCAGGGTCGAGCTACGGCAGGGTCAAAATGATTCGCGACAGTATGGGCAAGATAATTAAAACCGCAGTCAGCTCGATGCCCGTTGAAATAATCGGTCTTAACGGTGTTCCGCAGGCGGGTGACAGGTTTTATGTCCTCGACGATTTGAATCGTGCTAAACTTGCCGTCGAAGAGAACATCGCGCTCGAGCGCGAAAGCAGCCTTGCAAAACGAACGCAGGTTACGATGGATAACCTGTTCAGCCAGATCGAAGCAGGCAACGTGAAAGAACTGAATATTATTATTCGGGCCGACGTGCAGGGTTCGGTTGACGTGCTCAACAAATATCTGTCCGAGCTGAGTACCGATGAAGTCAAAATAAAGATTATTCACGCCGCTCCCGGCGGGATTACCGAAGGCGATATTGTGCTTGCCGAGGCATCAAATGCGCTGATAATCGGGTTCAATGTCGTGGCCGAAGAAGCTGTGGCCAAAGATGCCGATGAAAAGGGCGTCGATATTCGGCTTTACAGCGTCATATATCGTATCACCGAAGACCTGCACAAGGCTATGGTCGGACTTCTCGAACCCGAGGAAAAAGAGAGCGTTCTCGGCAGGGCGGTCGTGCGGAATACGTTTAAAGTTTCGAAAATCGGTACAATCGCGGGCTGTTATGTCACTGACGGTGTGGCGGCCAAGAACGCAAAGGTCAGGCTCATCCGCGACAGTATAGTGATTAGAGATGATTTGACGATTTTCTCACTTAAGCATTTCAAGGATGATGCCCGTGAGGTAAAGGCGGGGCTGGAGTGCGGAGTTAAGCTCGCAAAATTCGATGATGTTAAACTGGATGATGTTCTGGAATTTTATGAAATTGTCAAGGTAGCCAGGACGCTTTAATATGGAGGGCTTGCCGAACGGAACAAAGACGTTTAGGCAAACCCGGCAGGAACGATGCCAACTCGCCGACAGGAAAAATTTGCTCGCCTGATAAAAGAAATTGTCAGCGAAGTTATCCGTGACGACCTCAGCGACCCGCGCATAACCGGGCTGGTCAGCGTCACAAGGGTGGATGTGTCGCCGGACCTGCGAAATGCGGACGTGTTTTTGAGTGTTTTCGGCGGAGATGAAGCGTCGCAGCGACTGACCTTCACGGCTATCGAGCACGGCAGAGGCAGGATTCAGTCGGCTCTTGCTAATGAAATGGACAGCAAATTCTGCCCAACGCTGCATTTGAAAACGGACGAAGTATTCAAAAAGACCCTTGAAACTATGGCGCTGATTGACAGGGCGGCAAGGGAGCTTAAAGAAAAAGAACAAAAAGAATCCGAGCAGGATTAGATTATTGTAAAATAACAGGGCGACGGGATTATATGAAAGACAGTCAAAAATACTTATCACAAGTACAGAAATTTTACCGTTCATTAAAACGAAATACCGCCAAGATAAAAAAAGTCGAATATGAAGATATTACCGAATCGCTTATTCACGCCGCGGTCCTCGAATATATGACCGAGTCCGTGACCAAAGCAGCCTTCAAAAGATTCGAGGAGCATTTCGTCGATTCGAACGATATGCGGGTTTCGCGGCCGGAGGAAATAGTGGAGATGCTCGGACAGGAAGGTGAAGATGCCCGCAAGGTCGGTGTCAGCGTGATAACCATCCTCAACGGGATTTTTAAAAGATATAATACGGTCAATCTCGACTCGCTGAGAAAGCTGGGCAAGAGGCAGGCCCGGACGGCCCTGGAAAAAATTGACGGAGTAAGCCGGTTTTGCGTTGACTATTGTATGTTAACCGCACTGGACAGCCATTCGGTTCCGCTGACGGACGCGATGGTTAAATATCTCAGGGGCAATGAACTTGTGCATCCTGAAGCGGATTTCGAAGAAATAGAAGGTTTTCTTACGCGACAGATTTCCGCGGCCAACGCTTACGAGTTTTATTCCCTGCTTCGCAGGCAGTCGGAGACGAAAGGCGCGGCAGCCGCTGTGAAAAGAAAAACAAAAACGAAGACAAAAACAAAAAGCACTAAGAAGACAAAAGGCAAAAAATAGAAAGGATATTGAGTCCGATGCCCGTGACAGTAATAAAACTTGGTATTCCATCGGGAAGTTTGCAGAAAGCGACAATCGAACTTTTCAGCAAGGCAGGTTTTGATATTTCCGGTGCGGACAGGAGCTATCAGCCCCGGATTGATGACGAGCATATAAAACTCATTATGCTGCGGGCGCAGGAAATGAGCCGGTACGTCGAAGATGCGGTGCTTGACGCGGGGATAACCGGCTACGACTGGATTTTGGAAAATGATTCGGATGTCGTGGAAGTCTGCGAGCTTGCTTACAGCAAGGCTACATCGAAGCCGGCAAAATGGGTATTGGCGGTGCCGAGCGAATCGAACATCAAAAAGCCCGAGGATTTGAAGGGCGGGATTATTTCAACCGAGCTGGTAAACGTTACGAAAAAATATTTTGCGGATAAAAATATCGACGTGAAGGTGGAATTCAGCTGGGGCTCGACGGAGGTCAAAGCCAGGCTGGTAGACGCGATTGTCGAGCTTACCGAAACAGGCTCATCGCTGGCTGCGAA
>JBBABK010000223.1:0-3887 GCA_041657685.1 Phycisphaerae bacterium
GTGTTTATCTGTGTACATCTGTGGCTGAATATGCTTTTTTTCGCTAAAAACCGCACTTTTTCCTTTACAACCGTTCAAATTTTGATAAAATACTGATGTCGTTTGACAACATGTTAATATACCTGTCTCGGCGTAGTCCCGAGTCGTTATCGAGACGAAGACGGAGGCAACTCAATACGATGGACGGCGGACGACAGAATTTGGCTATATATCTTGTTAATCCGGTTATCCTGTCGAAGAAAGTTATCCTGTCCACACACTTTTTATGCAAAACGAACCCAATTTTAGAAATGCCCAAAAACGATGTAACTCTTTATCCCCCAATCACTAGCGTCGAGCGACAAGCGACCAGCGACGATAAAAACAAAGCCAATTCAAACCCAATCAAACCCAATTTTAGCTCAAAAACGCAGGTCCAAACCCAAAAACAAACCCAATTCAAAGCCAAACTTAGGCAATTTATGGGTAAAAAAGCTTCCCAAAATTCCCAAATTATCTATTTTGACTAAAGAAATTTTCACCGCCTATCCGATTTACAAGTTACCTAAATTAACATTTGGCAAAATAGGAAAATTAAGAACGAAGTTACGGAGAATTAAAATGCTCAGCCAAGGCACACTCGAAAAATATCTCGAAACACTTCTCAGTGGTGACAGGGTCAAAAGCCGTTCCGTTGTCGAAGAAGCATTGCAAAGCGGCGTAACCGCACACAATGTCTATCTCGATTTAATCTGGCCCGCTATGGTTGAGATTGAAAAGCTCATTCGCTCCGACAAAATAACATCCATTCAGGAGCACCTTGCGACACGAATCAACCGCACAATTGTTGACCAGCTCCAGAACAAACTCCCGCGCCGCCAGAAAAGAGAAAAAAGGGTTGTTATCTGCTGCGCTCAGGACCAACTCCAGGAACTTGGCGCACAAATGATGACGGACTTATTCGAAAGTGACGGCTGGGAAGTCCGCTTCGTAGGCGGGGGACTTAATAATGATGACATCCTCGAATATATAAATGACTACGCACCGAAATTGCTCATCATTTACGGTGCTCAGGCTTCACAGGCTCCCGGCATCCGCGCGCTCATCGACACAATACGAAACGTGAACGCCTGGCCCGATATGCGAATTATGGTTTCCGGCGGCCTTTTCAATCGTGCCGAAGGACTCTGGGAAGAAATTGGAGCCGATATGTTTGCCGAGAACGCGTCACAGGCTTTGCAAAATGCGCTTACCGATCAGCAGTTTAATCCCGACAATAGAACCGTAAAACGCAAAAAACGGTCTTCAGATTGCGAATCCGAAATTGCCGAGGAAATCTCGGCCGATTATTAAAATACTCATCACATTCTCCTCCTTCTTCCTGACTTGCTTTAAGGCAGCCTGTCGAACACACAGGCTGCCTCTTCTTTTTTTAAAATTTTTTTACCCATTATTTACTTGAACGCTCGTTGATTAGTTGATAATTTGAAAAGTGCTAAAAATTAGAGGATAGTTCGAATGTTTATGTGGTTTGTTATTATCAGTTTCACGGTTTTGGGCTTGGCTTGGCTTGCGTACTTCATTTACAACTACAGAGAAGACCAAAAGGAAAAAACTCAGCCCAAACCCCGTTCCGAAAAATATCAGCAGGCCCAGGAAACAATGGCTGAATACGCCAAGCGAATGGCAGAATTCAAGAAGCCCAGATACGAAAAAAAGCAGTAAACGCCGCGTGCTCCTTTGCCTCTCTTATTGCCTATTGACTCTGCCGGTCATTTTTCCCATAATTGCCCGAAGATTAATATTTTACAGGATTGTTTTACCTCATAGAGGGAACTGATATGGGCGATTCTGTCATCAGTGCATTCGGCGCCAAGACAATCGAAGACCTCAACAAGGCCGGCCAGGCCGCGCGATTCATTTTCAAAGGGCTGTCCAACGCATTCAAAGGTTTCGTCCGTCCCAGAGATTACGAGCTTACCTGGACGCAAATGAATATCATCGGCGTCCGTTCCGTCCCCGTCATTATGATTACCGGCGCGTTCGTCGGAATGACGCTTTCTATACAGGCGTTCGACCAGCTCGCATTTATGGGCCTCGAAGAAAGGCTCGGCGTGTTAATCAATGTCTCGGTCGTAAAAGAGCTTGGCCCGGTACTCGCTGCGGTGATGCTCGCGGGTCGAATCGGCGGCGCGCTCACAGCCGAGCTTGGCACTATGAAAGTCACCGAGCAAATCGAGGCAATACGAAGTATGGGAACAGACCCAATCCGCTATCTCGTTGCGCCGCGAGTGCTCGCCAGTCTGCTGCTAACTCCTTTCCTTATCATATACGCCGACCTGCTCGGTATTATAGGCGGATACTTTATGAGCGTAGTCCAGCTCGGAATCAACGCCGGGGCGTACTGGAACTACAGCGCACAGGGCGTCGAGCTTTGGGACGTCGGCATAGGCGTAATAAAAGGATTTTTCTTCGGAGGCGCAATCGCCTCGATAAGCTGCTACAAAGGTTTTCACTGCCGCGAAGGAGCCGAGGGAGTGGGCCGTGCCTGCACAGAAGCCTTCGTCGCCAGCTTTATCGCCATACTCGCGCTGAACTTCGCGATGGGTATCGTCTTCAAAGCTATTTACAACACACTTTGGCCTTTGAGAATGCTTATATGACGAACGTATTGCTATGACCGACAAAGACGAAAAGAAATCACAAAGCCCGAAAAACCTGTCCGGCCCCGATATCACTCCGGACGATGGAATCATTGTCTGCAAAAATCTCACAAAAAAATTCGGAGACAATCTCGTTCTCGATAATATCAGCCTTGCAATCGAGCCGCACAAATCAACCGTTGTCATCGGCCCAAGCGGCTGCGGCAAAACCGTTCTCATCAAGCATATGATTGCGCTGCTTCGCCCAAGTTCAGGCGAAATTTATTTCAAAGGTCAGCGCATCGACGACGCGAAAGAAAAAGAGCTTAGCAAAATCCGCGCCAGCTTCGGATTCCTCTTTCAGGGCGGTGCGCTTTTTGACAGTCTCGACGTCGCCGAAAACATCCTCTTTCCGGTCAGGCAGCATTACAAAGTCACTTCGAAAAGCGGCCTCGATGATTTGGTAAAAATGAAACTCGCCATGGTCGGACTCGACGGTTTCCAGAAAAATTATCCTGCCAAGCTTTCCGGCGGACAGAAAAAACGCGTTGCACTCGCTCGCGCAATCGCCCTCAATCCCGAAGTTGTTTTATATGATGAGCCGACCACAGGCCTTGACCCTATTCGCTCCGATGTAATTAACGAGCTGATATTGAAGTTGGGCAGGGGCCTCGGTCACACCAGCGTCGTCGTCACGCACGATATGAACAGCGCGTACAAAATCGCCGACCGTATCGTAATGCTCCACCAGGGAAAAATCATCGCCGATGGCGATGCAGAACAAATAAAAAATCATCCGCATCCGGTCGTCCAGCAGTTTATCAACGGCCAGGTCAGCGAAGAAGACCTCGCCGTCCTGCGAATGAGCGGCAAAGAACTCAAATCCCAGTTCCTGCCCGAAGATTTTCAGGAGTGACCAGTGCCTCAGCAGCCTGAAAATCTTACTGCACCAAAAGCAGCCGATATTGCCGCCGACCTTGCACCGCTGGTTCGCGGCGATGTTTACGATGACATCATCCACCGCGCCGCCTTCGCGACCGACGCCAGCATATATCAGCTCCTGCCGGCCTGCGTCATCGCGCCAAAAACTCCAAATGATATTGTCGTTGCGGTGAAATATGCCGCCGCGAATAAAATTCCCGTTGTCGCGCGCGGCGCGGGCAGCGGCGTCGCCGGCGAATCGCTCGGCACAGGCATCGTCTTCGACGTAATGAAATATATGAATAAAATCCTCGCAGTAGAAAACGATGGCTCACTCGTCACCTG